>JARGFV010000241.1 GCA_029210545.1 bacterium | reverse complement strand
CACTTCTTCGTCGCGCCCTACCGTTGACACAAAATAGCCGCGTGCCCTTCTGTCGTGCCAATCCCCGGATTACTTCACCAAGGTGCTTACGTATCCTGCCGAAAAGAACCTTCCTGCGATACTTCGGTATCCAGACAACGTGATACTTGCAGTCCCATACCGAATGACATAGACTTTGTGCGTTGTCCATCGAAAGCCTCCTTTTCCAAGAACTTTGAGCGGTTCACGGATGGGAGGCTTTCACTTACTCCCGGAACTGTCAAACTTTTAGGGTCCCCCGGCAAAGCCGGGGGTTCCTTTCGTACTGAATTCATCTTTTACATCGCATAACAAATGTTATATAGTTGGGGCGTTTTCCATAATCGTCGCGACCGGAATTATCAAAACTCACCGGCTCGCAAGTGGAGGTTGAACGATGAACAGACAACGCGCTCTGGACCTACTGACCCACAGCAAACCTGAGCTGCAATCCCGTTTCGGTGTGACCCGGCTGGCCCTATT
>JARGFV010000240.1 GCA_029210545.1 bacterium | reverse complement strand
GAATCGTAATTGGCGAGGTCCAGGCCATAGTTCATCTGTGTCATGGTGTAAAAAAACATGACCTCCATGGCCAGAACACCGGCCATGTCCCATCTTTTAATGTTGATGATTGAGAGTTTACGTTTCAAGATCCTTATCCCCTTTGTCAGATGGGAACACAATGTAGCATACCGAAGGATATTTCAATATGCTGTCTGATTCCTTTGAATGAAAGGGAAAAGGTTATCTCAGGAACGGTGTGATCACGCCTTTGGCATGAGAGGCTTAGTGACAATGAACGGGAGAAATCGTTGGTTAGTGATCTTCAACCCCAAATCCCAGGCACCAGAGCCAGACTATGGCAGGGATTTCAGGTGCTCGCTTCGCTCAGGTTTCAAGTTTCAGGTTCAAGGACTTCCTTTGGACTTTGGGCTCTGGACTCCGAGGAATTCAACCACCCGCTGGCTCTGGCCAATTATCAGTATTGAACTCTTCAGAGTTGTCCCAGCACTCCTTGGAACAA
>JARGFV010000239.1 GCA_029210545.1 bacterium | reverse complement strand
GATATGGTCGGACCCCCATGGCGACATGGGGAGCTAGCAGGAATATAAACTAGCTAGCCTTATGTTTAAGTAACAACAATGTCGGACTCTATCCGGTGGAATCGTTAGAATCTTGAAGGGAGCTGGCCTCAGTACGAGAGGACCAGGCTGGAGGAATCCCTAGTGTGCCGGTTGTGGTGTTTACTGCAACGCCGGGTAGCTACATTCCTAAGGGATAACCGCTGAAAGCATCTAAGTGGGAAGCCCCCCTCAAGATGAGACATCCCATCACCTTTAAGGTGACTAAAGGAACCTGGGAGAATACCAGGTCGATAGGCCGGCTGTGGAAGTGTGGAAACATATGCAGCAGACCGGTACTAATTTTCCGTGAGGCTTGACCATATTATCTTCATCCCCTATCCGCAGCCCCACCCCCTCGCCGTCAAAACTGAGAGAAGGGCCGCGGACGCCGGGTCCAACAAGACCCGGCCGCCCTGTCGCCCCTGTGCGACATAGACCCTCAAGGCG
>JARGFV010000238.1 GCA_029210545.1 bacterium | reverse complement strand
GGACGTCACCCACTGCATCAACGCCATGAGGCTCTCCGTCACCGACTACATCCTCAAACCGGTGGATTTCGACGACCTGGAAACACGGATCGCTCTGGCCTTCATGAAGATCGAGGCCCGGAGGAGGGACGAGACCCACCGGTTCCAACTGGTGGAGAAGGTCATCGAGAAGGACCGGAAGGCAGAGGAGACCTTCCTGCAATCCATCCACTCCTTCATCAACGCCATCGAGGCAAGGGACCGATACACCAAGGGCCACTCCCTGAGGGTGACCAGGCTCGTTGATCTCCTCATGAAGAAGATGGGGGTCAGCTCCCGGATGTCCTCGGATATCGTCCTCGCCTCACAGCTCCACGATGCCGGAAAGATGGGTATTTCCGATGGCATCCTCAACAAGCGCTCCGGCCTGTCCTCTGAGGAGTTCACTATCATGAAGACCCATCCCGAGGTGGGCTATTTCATCCTGAAACCTATCCTCTCCGAAGAGGGGCTGAAAGGGATCCTCCA
>JARGFV010000237.1 GCA_029210545.1 bacterium | reverse complement strand
AAGGGGCTCTTGAGATCCAGACACCGAGGAACATCACGGTACCTAAACCGGTGACAGTAACGGAGGGTGATGGATTGGATCTGCCAATGTGAGATGAAATATGGAAAGGGCTGAAATCTATAAAGTCTGGCTGGGTGATGTTTTTACCGACACGTGTAAGCCTTTAATTATCTCTGCAATTATTAGATCTCAAGGTCGTTATGTAATAGATTCATACTGTTAACACCCCATGTCCCCCGGCGGAAACAGTTTGATGTGGCAATGAAAGGCAACGTGACGATGCTCATCTGGCTTGGTAAAATGGGCTACAGCGAAAAGCTGTAACCCATTGATTTTACTGGAGCCAGGAATCCGTCTTCGTCCTTCGGACTTCGCCGTGACAAGTCCGCCTACGCTAACGGCTGCCGACCAGCTTCCGCCTTCGTTCGTTGAACTACGGCGTGACAAGACGGCGGGACAAGCGGGAATCCGCCTACGCATGAAGCTACGGAGGACAGGTTCACTCTTGACCTTCG
>JARGFV010000236.1 GCA_029210545.1 bacterium | reverse complement strand
GCGTAGGACATTTGAGGGGAGCTGCTCCTAGTACGAGAGGACCGGAGTGGACGAACCACTGGTGTTCGGGTTGTCATGCCAATGGCATTGCCCGGTAGCTACGTTCGGACAGGATAACCGCTGAAAGCATCTAAGCGGGAAGCCCCTCCCAAGATGAGATCTCACTGGAACTTAAAGTTCCCTGAAGGGCCGTTGAAGACTACGACGTTGATAGGCACGGTGTGGAAGCGCAGTAATGTGTGAAGCTAACGTGTACTAATTGCCCGTGAGACTTGACCATATAACACCCAATACGTTTTGCAAGAAACGCGGATGTTATGGGTAGCTAACAACAACGCTTGCACTGCGAGAGAACGAAAAAGACTCGAAACATACAGATTTCCAAGCCTTTAGCCACTATAAAGTGATTTATATAACTAAAGGTGAGACGATTGATACCCACTTTAACCCAGCGCAAGCCAGGTGACAAAGAAAGTAACAATCAAACCAGTTTGCTTGGTGACCATAGCGAGCGTG
>JARGFV010000235.1 GCA_029210545.1 bacterium | reverse complement strand
GACGGGAACGGGGTCGTGGACATCTACGCCTCTGATGATAGCGCGGTTTCCTATACCTACCAGTACGCGGGCATCTACAACGCGGTCGTGACAGTGGTTGACGCAAGCGCCCAGGAATATACCTCGCACCGAACTGTGGTTATGGAGGACATTTCCCAACTGGGGCCGGTCCTTACCGGCCGGTGGGATGATGTTTCCGTATCCCTCACCGCCCGGGATGTACAGGGGGCCATGGTGTACTTCCTCCCTGAGTCCCGTGACCGGTACACGGGATTCCTGGAAGCCATAAAACACCAGCTTCCGGCGGTCCACCAGTCCCTCCCGACACCCGTTTTCGTGAAGGCAAGGGGTGACACGGCCGAATACCTGGTGACACGGGAGCAGGTGCTCGATGGGGTATCCCGTCCCATCGCCTACTCCATCTTTTTCCAGAGAGACCTGGATGGGATCTGGCGGATCAGGGAGTACTGATGAATCCAAAGGCCAAAAAATACATCAGAAATTCGCTCATCCTGGCC
>JARGFV010000234.1 GCA_029210545.1 bacterium | reverse complement strand
CCTGGGAACTCCCGTCGTCCGGCCGCGCATTACCGAAACGACTGCTTTGGGTGCGGCGTACCTCGCGGGGATCGGCGCGGGGATTCTTGACCAGGACACCATTTCCAGCCAATGGGCCCTCGACCGCATGTTCGAACCTTCCATGCCTTCCGGCGAGCGCGATGCCCGGAGCCGTGACTGGAAGCGGGCGGTGGAACGGTCGCGGGGGTGGGCAAAGGAATCTTAGGGAGAAGGGAGGAGGCAGGAGGGAGAAGCCGAAGGCCCTGCCTGTCCGTCGTAGCTCGCCAGAGCGAAGTCGGACCTGTCGCGGCGTAGCTGGACGGAAGCCGTTAGCGTAGACGGAAACCTGCCCGAAGGGGGAGAAGGAAAAGGATAGATGGGGAGCCAGGAGCCAAGTGCCAAGGGATCAGCGATAGGAGATAAGGGACAGGGGGAGAAGAAAACGTTATGAATAGAGCTGAAATTTTTCCGAGACTCAGGACGAACGAACCCTTCGACATGGTTGTCATCGGGGGGGGGGGG
>JARGFV010000233.1 GCA_029210545.1 bacterium | reverse complement strand
GTCATGGGACGATCCCTGGATAGCCGCAAAAGCCGTCCCCATGCACAGGGTCAGGCCGAGGGCCAGTGTAATGACAAACAGTTTCTTCATTTCTTCCTCCTTGTGGCTCCTTTAAAAGTCACAAATAAAGTGCCGTTGTTGTGCAGAACCTGAACAGTGGACTCATCCGGCGTCTTGAAAACCGCCCATTGCTGCCACTGTCTGGCATACCTTAATGCCGTACGGGTCTCTATCCGTTCACCTCCTTCCAGAATTCCTCCGCCGACCCTGCGAAGGTTCAACTTTTGATAGGGTCGCAAAAAGTCCAATCCGGGACTTTTCGCTCTACGGAAAGGGAAAAGCGTCGTTTTCCCTTTCCTTACAAATCAATGACTTACGAAGTGAGTCATTGATTTGGGCGCCCCGCGCGGGGCGCGTTGATGACTTTTTGCGAAGTCATCAACTTTTACTCAGATGTTCTAAAAAAACCGGCTAATACGCCTCAAAGCAAAATATCATGCCCGTTGGGGCAAATCCGGATGGACTCTTA
>JARGFV010000232.1 GCA_029210545.1 bacterium | reverse complement strand
CGGGATGATAATGGACGTCAGCATTTAAACCTGCTCCTCGAATATTCTTAACAAACCAGACACTTATGTGGCCCCATATATACACCATGGACTGCGGCACTGACCAGAGATAGATACTTGGGTGTAACATAAGTTTGAGGTTTGAAGTTAGGTTCGAAGTTATTAACCAGGACGCAGGACGCATCCACCGTCGTCTTCAGCCTTCACACAGGCTTTTACCGCCTATGGTGGACAAGTAGACGGTCAGGAGGCTATGGCGAACAGGGGACGCAGGAGAAGAACTTGATTTTAGAGCACAATGCAACACTGCTGAGCCTTTTTATGGGATTTGAATTGGAATTACAAAAAAAAAGGAGGCCTTCCGGCCTCCAATTTTAAAATCTGAGATTTGAGATTCGCTCCTACCACCCCTCCGGTGCTTTGGGCGGTTCCGGCCACTTGGAAGAATCGTACATGTTGTCTTCCTTTTCCCAGCACTCCTTGGAACAGAAGTTCACAGGGTCGAAACAACAGCACCATCCGGAGAAACTGGT
>JARGFV010000231.1 GCA_029210545.1 bacterium | reverse complement strand
TTTCCGGTTCCGGATATGTGAATAACACTCCTTGGAAAAGCGAGACCAAGGAAGACAGCTGGATCCCGGATGATCACGCCCCCTCGGCGGCGATCTCCGGGAAGGGGGTTGCCCCCTCGCCCATTGCCCATTGCCCATTGCCCCTCGCCTATTGCCCCTCGCCTATTGCCTATCGCCTATTGCCCCTCGCCCATTGCCCCTCGCCCATTGCCCCTCGCCTATTGCCTATCGCCCATTGCCCCTCGCCCCTCGCCCATTGCCCCTCGCCTATTGCCCCTCGCCCATTGCCTATCGCCCATTGCCCATTGCCCCTCGCCCATTGCCCCTCGCCCATTGCCCATCTCGCCCATTGCCCCTCGCCCATTGCCCCTCGCCTATTGCCTATCGCCCATTGCCCCTCGCCCATTGCCCCTCGCCTATCGCCCATTGCCTATCGCCTATCGCCTATTGCCCCTCGCCTATTGCCTATCGCCCATTGCCCATTGCCTATCGCCCATTGCCCCTCGCCTATTGCCTATCGCCCATTGCCTA
>JARGFV010000230.1 GCA_029210545.1 bacterium | reverse complement strand
GCTGTCCAAGTCACCATCCACGGTGACAACGGCAGTAAGGGGTCGTCCCACGGGCATGTCCACGGGGACCCGGTACCAGACCAGGTGCAAGCCGTAATGATCCCTTCCCCAGTACCCGCTGGCCCGTCCCGTCCCTCCCCCGAAGATTGTTCTTCCACCCTCGAACACCGTCATGGTCGCCGTAAGTTTCGGCTCCAGAGCCGATAGCTCTTTCGACTTCCCCGGAACGCTCACGGCCAGGGCATGACGGCCCACATATTTATGTCCCCAGGCCAGTTCATATTCCGTTTGGGCATATCGGGCAGCCCGGTTCGCCGCACGGTGTCACCAATTCGGCCCGGAGCCCCGGGCGGGGCACGTACCCCCGGCAAAGCCGGGGGGTTTCCCTAAGTACTAAAAAACCACCGAAGGCTGTTTTTCGAAAACGGTTTGCATAATATCTTGTTACAATGACCAGGATATGAAATACCTGCTCTCCCTCGATCAGGGTACAACGAGCAGCCGGGCCATGATTTTCAGCCTGGACGGCAGGGTTGTGAGCGTTGCCCAGCA
>JARGFV010000229.1 GCA_029210545.1 bacterium | reverse complement strand
AAGGAAATCCCGCTCCTGCCAGGGAGCGGTTGGGTGAGGGAGTGACAGCCAATTGCTTTGTCTTATGCCCTGGCTCTCCTTTGCGGCCATCTTTGCGTCTTGAGCGAGTCGCAGACGAGCGGGCGAGAGACAAGTTTAATGATACCACACAGGTTCGCATTAATCGGATGAACCCAATTTTCCTGCCGGATGGCAGGGGATCGACCGGCTTCGGTGAGGAGAATACGCTCTTCGTCCTGACGCCTCTGGTGAGTGACTTGTTCAACGTAGCCCTGGGTGTTGACTTAATCCGCGTTAATCTGCGTTCATCCGCGTCAAAGGAATTTAATGGCCTTCTGAACGCTGGACGCTGTTCTGCTCTTCCCCATCGCCCATAGCCTTGCCCTTCTCTTTGGCTTTTGGGCTTTGGACTATCTTCCCTACGCCAATCCCGCAAGGAACTTCCCGGCCGGCATGACGCGAACCCTGCCGTCTAAAATGTCCTCTCCCTCTTCCAGGGTGACCTGGTACAGGAACGGGATTTCCAGTCTTTCACCAAAATAGTTCAGCGCGGGGTTC
>JARGFV010000228.1 GCA_029210545.1 bacterium | reverse complement strand
CTTTGACATCAAGGTCGAAGATGATGAACTGCTGCCCGATAATTTCGACTCCCTGAAGAAGATGGAAAGTTATGTAAAAAACAAACTCGAAGCTACTGATTGAATTATTTCCATTTCAAACCATAGTCATTCCAGGAATCGACCAGCAGTCCTTGTTTGGTCATCCTGAAGACGACAAAGTCGTGAGCCGGGAGCTAATGTAATTTAAGTGTTTCCTCTCACAGAGATCACAGTTCACACTGAGAAAGACTGGAACTTGAGGGAACTATTCGCTCGCCACGGCGTAGTCTGAAAGACGAAGACGGGTCATTCCGGGTGAAGCGAATGCGGAAACCCGGAATCCAGCATCTCCATGACAACCATTTTTGTCATTATTTCCTAATCTCTAATCTCTAATCTCTTATCTCTGAACCTACCTATGTGCGGAATACTAGGAATAATGAACCTCCAGGATAGAGGCCCTATCCCCATGGACAACCTTGTTCAGTCCGGGTCACTTCTGAACCATCGTGGTCCTGACGAAAACGGTGTCTATGTCGATGACAATATCGGGCTTTACCATG
>JARGFV010000227.1 GCA_029210545.1 bacterium | reverse complement strand
ATTCCACCGCTCTTAACTATCTGCTCCGGGCCAACGAGATCGAGCATGTTGCCTTCGCCGGGTTCCATACCAACTGGTGCGTGGAGGCTACAGCCCGCTCGGCTTACGATCACGGTTTCCGGGTCATGGTACTGAAGGATTGTACCGCCACCGACACGGATTACGAACAGAAGTACGCAGAGGAGGTCATCTTCCCACGGATCGGCAAGGTTCTGACGTCCGGGGAGTTTCTCACGGCCCTTTCATGAAGCAAGTTGATGACCTCGCAAAAAGTCCCGCCTGGACTTTTTGCGACCCTATCAAAGTCCTTTAATGAAGGGAACGTTGAAGGAGGATTGTTATGAAACTGTTTAATGGTTCGAATTCGAATTGGATCGTTTTGACGGCGGTCATGGCCCTGTGCCTTGCCCTGCCTATGGGCGCAACAGCTGACAAGGCCCCCAAGATGGTCAAGCTGGGGCTCATGTTCGGTCTCACGGGTGCGGCATCCCCCGTAGGCCCTGTTCAGCTCGATGGGGCCAAACTTGCCATCGATGAAATTAATGCCGCCGGTGGTATTAAAT
>JARGFV010000226.1 GCA_029210545.1 bacterium | reverse complement strand
AAAAGGCTGGCTAAAAACCAGCTTTTCAACGGCCTGCTAGTTGCTTGGTTGAAGACAATGCCCGATACACCGCAGGGTTAAACAGGATTATACATTAAATAGGGGAAGAACATCGGTTGTTGTGAAGGCGGCATTTAGTTAAACACAGTAGAATTTCTTTTAGGTTGTTGCGCAGGCCCCCTGTGTCAGGATAGTTGTCGCCTTAATTGGTTTTAGAAGGGGCGGAGAAGATGCGACAACTATCCTGACACTGGGGGCACCACAGAGTTCCAGCGCAACGCTGTCGAGATCATGCAAGATGGCGTGGGCAACGATGATGGCCTTTGCGAGGCTGGTGAACATTGTATATTCACGCCGAATATCGGGAGCTACCAGGGGCATGGTTTCCTTGATTATTTGACCAATGTTATCGTGACAGGAGAAGATGTCGACCTATACGAGTACTCGATCCTGGGACGCTAATCTCTCCTCTATTATCCTTTCGCCAATATGGTTATATGATCCCGTTGCCGCCTGGTAGGGCTTTTCTGCTAAGGGTGCCTTTACTAAGGCGCCCTCCCAACCCATAGCGTTACTGACCTGATATTGTTC
>JARGFV010000225.1 GCA_029210545.1 bacterium | reverse complement strand
TATGGTGATTTTAACAGCACTAAATCAATAAATAAACCAATAAATTCAACTAGTTATGAATTTTTCAGGCACAACTAACTAACCGCAGGGTACGCCCCTCGACACGCTGACGCTTGCTCAGGGCAGGCAGGGTGACCCCGGGAGAATACGACAAAGCGACTGAGGGAGTGAAGGGAACGAGCGCGAGGCCGATGTTTTTCTGATATTTGAGATCTGAGATTTGAGATTGCTTGGCGAACAGGAGCTTGAGTGAGCAAAGATCGTAACCGCATAAAAATCCTCCCCGACCACCTTGTGGACGTCATCGCCGCCGGTGAGGTGGTGGAGCGTCCCGCCTCGGTGGTCAAGGAACTGGTGGAGAACGCCATAGATGCCGGAGCCGGATCTGTGCGGGTGCACCTGATAGATGGAGGCCGTGGAAAGATCCAGGTTGTGGACGATGGTGCCGGTATGGATGAGGATGACTGCCTCATGGCCATCGAGCGCCACGCCACGAGCAAAGTTGCCGCCCTGGATGACCTGAGGCACCTGAGGACTTTGGGGTTTCGCGGGGAGGCACTGCCCAGTATCGCCTCGGTGGGGTACTTAAAAC
>JARGFV010000224.1 GCA_029210545.1 bacterium | reverse complement strand
CAACGCTCTTTACACGGCCTACAAGGGCGTTCAGAGGGACGTTAAGGAAAAACAGGCCTACCAGGTGCCCCTTCACATCAGGAACGCTCCTACGCGACTTATGAAAGACCTGGATTACGGCAAGGGGTACGAATATTCCCACGATATGCCGGAGGGGGTGTCGGTTCACAGTTTTTTCCCGGAGGAGTTGGGGGAGAGGAAATACTACTCTCCTTCGCTCCATGGAAAGGAAAAGTGGATAGGGGAAAGACTGAAAGAGCTGAAGGAAAAGGTGAGGCGGCTGCGGAAAGATCCCGTGGGTGAGTAGAGCGTACGTGCGTAAGGTCCTTACGCAATCACGCTCCACGCAGGCACGCAGGCACGAAGATTCGGGGAGGGAAGAGCTGGGGTATCGGCGTGTCGGGGAAAAACCTAAGATTGTCATTACGAGAAGCATCGAGTAGGTCGAGAGGGACGCGGCAATCTGATTGAAATAGAGCGCAGTACGCATTACGCAGAGCGCAGAACGTAGAATATACGGATAAGGGATCACTGATCACGGATTACCATTTTGGATCTTGGATCTATTTTTGGATCCTGGATCGAATCCTTCCTTG
>JARGFV010000223.1 GCA_029210545.1 bacterium | reverse complement strand
ACCACTCCCGCGAGCTACATCTGGTACCAGTCGGGTACCTCTGCCTGTATCATGTGCCACGTGGATATCCCGTCCGACACGACCCACAATTCCCACGTGGGCACGGCCTACGGCCGCGACATTGGCTGCTCCGACTGCCACGAAGCGGCCACCAACTGGTCCACCAACACGAAGCCGGCCTCGGGCCACCTCAACGGGACGTTCACCGTTTCCGGCGGCGTGGCCTTCACCTACAGCGGCGCAACCTACCCGACGGTCAAGGGCACCTGTTCCACCAACGTGTGCCACAACATCGGTTACTCTGCCCTGACGGCCCCGGCCCGCTCCTACACCTGGGGAGTCGCCCTGGCTGACAACTGTGCCAGCTGCCACGGTTATCCCAACAGCAGCGGCAACGAGGGCGCCCGCCACACGGCCCACGTGAACAACACCGCCTTCGTGGCCGGCGGCTGCTCCGAGTGCCACCCGGCCTCGACGGATACGACACACCTTAACGGTGTTCAGAATACGGGCGGCGCCTCCACGGTGGTCTACACGGCTCCCGGCTGTACCAACGTCTGTCACACCGTGGACACGGCGAGGGGCGAGAGGCGAGGGGCGAGAGGCGAGAGGCGAG
>JARGFV010000222.1 GCA_029210545.1 bacterium | reverse complement strand
AACCACGCTTTTCGGTTCCCGTTGAGCCAAAGTCTTACCCGGACTTTGGCGATATTACAGCAGCCTCCGTGAGGGAAGGGAAAACCACGCTTTTCCCTTTCCCCAGGACATTAAGGAGCCAGGAAAAGTCCCGCCTGGACTTTTTGCGACCCTATCAAGTTTTATCCCTTTGGACGTTGGACTTTGGACTTTGGACTTTGGACTCCTGGCCCTTGCCGCAACAATGACAACAGCAAAGGCAAGGGCCAGCGCCACGAAAAGCCCCACAATAGGCGCTAACGCGGCGTAAAGAGCCATGGCTCCCATCATGACAGGGGGAAGGAAGGAAAGGTGCCTGAAACGGCCCCCAGGGGCCGAAAAAGCCCTCCTGCAGGCAGGGTTGAGAATGTAAGCGAGGATGACAGCGTCGATCATGAGAAAGGGCCACAGGTAGAGCCCGTCCTTCGGCACCACCATGTGCCACAGGTGCAGGGTCCAGTACAGGGGCACGAGGACCACGGCGGTGGACCAGGCCCAGGGAAGGAGCCTCCAGAACCCCACGGCTAGCAGCGTGTCGGAAAACCTCTTGACACGCTGCTGTAAGTTTTTCGGAAAGCCCTTTTTTGGGTCTTTTCTTG
>JARGFV010000221.1 GCA_029210545.1 bacterium | reverse complement strand
CATTCTGAAACCAAACGAGAGAGTAATTCCCGGTTTTCTCAGTTGGTGCATCAATCAGTCGTCGGTGCAGGTTCAGGTGAGGGAGCAGAGAACAGGTGCTGGAGCACCGATGATCCCACGTCAAGGCTTCATGGACATATACATCCCGTTGCCTTCACTGGAAATCCAGGAAAAGCATGCTGAACTTGGGGCTCTTCTTTCAAGGGAATACACCTTGAGAAGAAAAGTCCTGGAGGAAACGGAAATACTCCACGCCGTTATCGGCTATAAGGCATTAGAAAAACTGTTCAGAGCCGCCAAGGAGAAGAAGGATGAGTGAAACAACGCCTTGGCGGTGTTTGGGAATGTTGTCGGAAAAACCCCTTGCTTTGAACCCCGCGAATGGCTATTCTTATGTCAGCGAACCCCCCGCGCCTCTGCCCGGCCTGCCGGACAAGCGTAATTCCGGGGGGTGTTTCTTTTTCGGGGCACTGACATGAGATACTCCAGGGCCCCGCTCACCTTCGAACAGCAAGCCGACCTGCTGATCAGCCGCGGTCTTATCGCCGACAGGAACCTGCTCATCTGCAGGCTTAGCACCGTCAACTACTACCGCTTGGGCGGGTACCTCTATCCATTTCGAACGG
>JARGFV010000220.1 GCA_029210545.1 bacterium | reverse complement strand
GCCCGTCATCCGCATCGACAACGTCTCCCTGAGCTTCGGCGGCGTCAACGCGCTCACCGATGTGAGTCTGGACGTGAGGAACGACGAGATCCTGGCCATCATCGGCCCCAACGGCGCCGGGAAGACCGCCCTTCTCAACTGCATCAACGGCTTCTACAAACCGCAGAAGGGTGAGATCTACCTGGGCGACGAGAAGATCACCCGCCGGCGACCGGACAAACTGGCCAGGATGGGCATCGCCCGCAGCTTCCAGAACATCGAGCTCTATACGGGTTTGAGCACGCAGGACAACATCATGGCGGCCCGCCATATATTCATGCGCGAGACCTTCATCACCGGGGCGCTCTATTTCGGCTGGGCGCGACGCGAAGAGATCAAGCACCGCCAGACGGTCGAGGAGATCATCGACTTCCTGGAGATCCAGGACATCCGGAAGCAGGTGGTCGCGGCGCTGCCCTACGGTCTTCGCAAGAGAGTGGAGCTCGGGCGGGCGCTGGCTCTGGAGCCGAAGGTGCTTCTCCTGGACGAGCCTATGGCGGGCATGAACGTGGAAGAGAAGGAAGACATCGCCCGCTTCATCCTCGACCTGTACGAAGGTCAGGGGGACACCTACCCCGACACGCCGGTCCTCAGGGACGGCA
>JARGFV010000219.1 GCA_029210545.1 bacterium | reverse complement strand
ATGCCCATGGAGAGCAGGGTGACCTTCTCCCACTCGTCCCGGGCGGCCCCGGTGAACCAGGCGGCAAGGCGGGTCAGGGCTCCCGACTCGATGAGAACCGAGGCCAGGAGTATCCCGCCGTAAACCACCAGGAGAAGGGGCAAGGTCACCTGCACCCCCCACAGGGCCGATGTCAGCACACCCGACAGGGGTGTTCGAAATACGGTAATTGCCAGGACGCCGGTCCAGAGGCACCCGGCCACAGCCAGGAACAGGGCGCTGCGCCGCAGGAAAACCGCCAGTATGAAAAGGAGGAGGACGGGGGACCAGGCGAGCGCAGTCAGCACTTTTTTGACTCTTCTGGCCGCATGACACGGGGACACGGGGACACGGGGACACGGAGAAAATAAACCCCGCGTCTTCGCGTCTCCGCGTCTCCGCGTCTAACTCTCAAATCGTCGTCTCCGCAAACGGGAACACAACTTGTCCGATATCAACAACATCAAGCAATAACATTAGCAGCCGATCCAGTCCCACCGACACGCCCGCACAGGGCGGGAGGTTGGCCATGGCCTCGATAAACTCTTCGTCTATTGCCAGCCCCTCCACCCCGGCCTCGGCAAGGTCCCTTAAAACACCCTCCATGCGCCGGGCCAGTTCTTCCTGGTCACTCAGTTCGGTGAAGCCGTTGGCAA
>JARGFV010000218.1 GCA_029210545.1 bacterium | reverse complement strand
TGATGATACGGCGCACTGAAGATGAAGCGTAGGGATCAAAGGGGAGGTGACCGTCACCGTGACCGATTCCGGCGTCCCGGCCCAGGCCAACGTGTATGTCTTCACTTCAGGCGGCAGCTACATGGGCCTGTATGCCGCTACTGATGCTAACGGAGAAGTCTCCTTCCTCCTCCCGGCCGACGGCGGCAACTCCACGAACTACAACGGTTACAAGTTCCGCGCGGATTATTCCGGGACGCAAACATGGTCAGATCCACTTCTGGTCACTGCGGACATAAACAACCCGCTATCAATGGAAGCAGGAGGCTCCGCAAGGAGACTCATCCCTAACTCTTCCTCCCCCTTGAGGGGGGAGGATCGAGGTGGGGGTGAAGAAGTTCAAGTCGCCAGCCTTTACATGCTCCCCGGTCTCCTCGCCCAGGCAGCCAACTCCGCCCTCGCCGACTCCAACGGCGAGCACCTGTACTATTATCACTCTGACCACCTCGGCACACCACTCTTCCTCACCAACACCGATGGTGTGGTAGTCTGGAGGGGAGAGTATCTGCCCTTTGGGGAGGTTTTCAGTGAGGATAAAGATCCGGATGGAGATGGGGTGGAAGTGGACCAGCCGTTCAGGTTCCCGGGGCAATTTGAGGATGCTGAGACCGGACTGTACTACAATTACTTCAGGGATTATG
>JARGFV010000217.1 GCA_029210545.1 bacterium | reverse complement strand
GCGGCAACGTGCTAAGCTAACCGGTACTAATCGGTCGTGAGGCTTGACCACTTTTTACTTACCTTTGGCAGGTTCCGTCTTCAAGAGGAACGATGACCACCATTCTTCTTTCATCTTCATCTTCAAAATTGAGTTTCCGGCGACTATAGCGAAGGGGATACACCCGACCCCATTCCGAACTCGGAAGTTAAGCCCTTCTGCGCTGATGGTACTGCATGGGCGACTGTGTGGGAGAGTAGGTCGTTGCCGGGATTTATTAGAAAGCCCCGAGAGGTATTCCTCTTGGGGCTTTCACTTGTCCAAAGGCCAAAGGGAAAGTCCAGGGTCCAGAGTCCAGAGAAAAATCATACAGCCATTCCGGGCGAAGACCCGGAATCCATTTCCTGTCATCGCGAGCCGATACCTGTGCGAAGCGATCTCGTATTTGCTTTACAGCGGCATAAGCATTTAACGCAGAGGGCCGCCCAGGTCGGCCATTCCCGGCCGAATCGCAGAGGGCCACAGAGAAAGACCGATATAAAAGGTTGGGGTACAATCCTAGGATTCTTACCGATCACCGATCACGGATCACGGAATTTACCTTGTATCTCTTTTCCCTGCAGTATAAAAGTATCCTTCATAGCCTTCACTACCAGCTTTTTTTCTCCCTCCTCATCCTGATCCCGGGTTCACTTATTCTGGAGCCT
>JARGFV010000216.1 GCA_029210545.1 bacterium | reverse complement strand
CCAAGGTGCCGTCCCGGGTGGCCGTGGAGATAATCTTGATTCGGGTTTTGACTTTACCCCAGACATTCTTTGTCTCCGGTTCTCTTCTTCGGGATGCGCGGCCAACAAACCGGCCGCCCCAGCGTAATTCTGCGTAACACAATCCTAAGCCAACTTACCATCCGCTTTCGCTTACGATGAGGAACTCAACCAAGCTACCGCTGGCAAACAGGATTACATGGGGTTAAACAGGAATTTAAGGCAAAGCTAACTTACCACAGCGCGGTCATTTCCAGACCGCACCACAGGGTTACACAGGGGAAACTTTACTTGGCCGCCCTGCATGAAAGCGCTTTGTCTCTCGCTCGTTCGTCATGCCTTCCGTCTTCGCTTCCACAGTCGCGGAAGCTATGGTGGACAGGAAAACAACGCCGCGACTGGTCAACGTGACTCACTAAAGCCGCCAAGGAAGCAAAGAAACCTATTTCAGACTTATCCTCCTCACCGAAGCTGTTGAGCCTTGCGACTCGGGATGGAAACGAGTTTCAATCCCGAGTCGCAAGGCTCGATCAGCTGATTTCGATGAAATCCTTCTCCCGAGGGGAGAAGTAAGGTGAGGGGGACGCTTTTAACCCTGTGGTGCAGCCTGCGAGGGGCTGTACTGTGGCGAGTCAGCTCTTGATCTTCTCTGCGGTACTCAGCGGGAT
>JARGFV010000215.1 GCA_029210545.1 bacterium | reverse complement strand
CGAGGTCAAGGTTACCGGCAAGGTGCCTGATCTGGAACAGATCAAGGAACTCATCAGTTAGAAGTTCAGGCTCATCCGATTAAGGCGTACCTGTGTGGCATCACGTAAAGGCCCGGAAGAGCATTCACCACAGAGGACACAGAGAGCACAGAGGAGGGCGTTCAAGCGGTGGAAAACCTGAAACCTGAGGTGCGTTAGCGTCGATCGCCGGGCAACTCTTTCCCCCACCTGACCTCCCCCGGTCGGGGGAGGGATTTCTCCGAAATCAGCAACTGTTCAGGCGAGGGAAATGTGCATAGCATCCGCTCCGCCGTGATCGTCTTCGGCTTTCTCTGTGTAACTCTGCCCTTCGACGCACTTACGTTTGCTCAGGGTCCCGAGCCTGTCGATGGATGGGACGGGCGGCCTACCAGCGGGCCGCCTCCGTGATCTCTGTGTCAATGCTTTTAAAGCTCTTGCGGCTCCGTTAACATGGGGGTACCAGAAACTCATTTACAGGAAAAACTGAAGTTTACGGATAGAAGTTTTTGGAGGAGGGGAAATGAGTGCACGATTGTTGATCGTCCCGGTTCTGGTTCTGACGCTCCTGGTGCCTGTCCTTTCGTTTGCGGACGACGCCGGGGCCTCACCGAGATATGTCGCCACCTATTTCCTCACCAACGTCCGGTGTCCTTCCTGCCTGACCATTGA
>JARGFV010000214.1 GCA_029210545.1 bacterium | reverse complement strand
GCCCGAAGGGCCGCGGCAATCTCGGGCTCTGCTGCTACTTCCCGGGATCGCTTCCACCTTCGCGTGAAGCTTCGGTGGACAAGTCGCAGCATTCCTGGGGTCGTAGCTTGTATCTTAACCTATGTTGCAATACAAGCTACGACCCCCGTTCGCGACCCCCGTTCGCCCCCATATAAAACCGGATGTGTTTCCCGGTTTTATATCCTGCAAGATTACCCTGTGCATTACCGTCACATGGATAACAGATGAAGAAACGACTCTCTTTCATACTTGTTGCTGCCACCATCTGCCTCCTGGCAGCGGTGGCCTTTGCCGATCTCACGGGCACGTTTAAAGGTGAGGTTGTGGGTGTCATGGATGGAGACACCGGGGAACCGGGAACCAGGGAACCAAGTGAACCATTGGGGTCAGGCCGCCTGTCCTGCCTGTCCCGAGCATGGTCGAGGGGTCGGCCCTGCCTGTCTTGAGCTTGTCGAAAGGAATTCGGCCGACAAGTCGGCGGACAGGCAGGGCAGGCTACTACTGATACTTATCTCTTATCTCTTGGAACTTATCTCCTTCAAAACTTCCTCCCCTATCCTGTCCCTCTGGATCTCCAGGTCGTACCTTGCCTGCAGGTTCATCCAGAACCCTTCCGAGTTGCCGAAGTAACGGGCCAGCCTGATAGCCGTGTCCGCAGTGATAGCCCTCTTGCCATGGACGATCTCGTTGATGCGGCGGGG
>JARGFV010000213.1 GCA_029210545.1 bacterium | reverse complement strand
GCCGCGATCCTGAACGCCAAAATCCGTGGGAACATAGACCCACCGGAAGACCAGAATACAGGCCACCAACACTATCACCACAAAAAGCGGGCGCCATACATGCTTATTCACACGAGCCTCCTTGATTGCGGCAAACTTGTTGAGTCACAGCTCATTGCGGTCATCACCGCCGACCATACGGTTTATTTCGTTGCCAGGGGCGTGCAGGGTTGCACTCTGGCGGAGGTTGTATCGGTTCACATTCCGGGCCTTCCCTAACTTTACCACTACTCATCTGATAATAAAAATCAGCCCCAAAAATACTTGCTTTTGCTCATACTTCATGGTATTTCTTCCCTCCGCTGGCTGAATAAAAAAGAATGTCGGGGCGTAGCGCAGCCTGGTAGCGCACCTGCTTCGGGAGCAGGGGGCCGGAGGTTCAAATCCTCTCGCCCCGACCATTTTTCTTCATACGTTGCATGCGAAAAGGCCAACCTTCCCAAGGTTGGCCTTTTCATCGTTCTTTTCTTCCGTTCCGCGTGCGCAGTTCCCTATTGCCATTGGCTTTCAGCCGACAACGCTAGCAGTTTGTCGGACTTGGCCAGCGGCACCAAGTTTTGACTGATTAAGTCCGACAGGAACAAACCGCTGGCATGAAAATTTTGTGGTACATCGGTCATAGCCTGTTTGAACGATGTCTGTTTGGTTACAAAAATTGATGTTTTGGCTTTTTTATGCAGCCAAAACATGAT
>JARGFV010000212.1 GCA_029210545.1 bacterium | reverse complement strand
CTGAAGGCAAGCGGATCGGCGCGTTTCGTTCAGACAGCGCGGCGTACCAGGCGAGTGTGTTCAATTATTGTGATCATGAAGACATGGAGAAGACGAAAAAGGCGTTTCGTCTGGTGGTGGTTCGTCGTCCGGTTCAGGGGGATCTGTTTGACGGGGTGGACCCGAAAGTGCGTTACAAGGTGATCGCCTCAAACCGTGAGGAGACGGCGGAAGAGACGGTTCGATGGTACAACGCCCGCGGTGAGCACAGCGAGAACCGGATCAAGGAGCTGAAGCTCGGGCCTGGTATGGAGCGGATGCCGTGTGGACAGTTTGGCGCCAACGCGGTGTTCTTCCGGATCGGTATCCTGGCCTACAACCTGTTCCGGATGTTCGAGCTGAAGGTCCTGCCGGAGGAGTGGCGTCATCATCAACTCCGGACGGTGCGTTGGCGATTGTACCAGGTGGCGGGCAAGGTCGTGCGTCACGCCGGTCAAGTGTATCTGAAAGTCCGGCAGGCCTACTACGGTTTGTTCGCGATGATCCGGCGGAGGATCCGGATCGTCGCGATGGTGTAGGCTTCAGACCTTACAACAGTCGGCAAACGAGTTCCCGAGGGAGAACTCTACCCGAAATCCGCCGATTGGGCCTTCCCGGGCGGGGGTTCGAGTCGGATTGGTGTCATCGAATCGCGAACCGGGCTGACAGATACCCGCCAACGGAAAAAATGACCCCTCCCGCACCCCGACCCGGGACT
>JARGFV010000211.1 GCA_029210545.1 bacterium | reverse complement strand
CCGTTCAGAACCACCGTATCCTGCCGGTAGGCGTTGAGGTCTCCCCCTGCCTGAGCGATGGGAGCGTTGTTGACCTCACGCGCATCGCCTCCGGTTCCGGCGCCTCCGCCGCCGCAGTTTGAAACAAGAAATATAAGGAAAAAACAGCCCAACAACCTCAAGAAATTTATCCGCATAGCACCGCTCCTTTTCTGTAGAGGTACCTCATGGCATTAAGCACTAATGGCAGATTATTTGTTTTTATCGCTTTTGTCAATATAGCAGTTTATGCTATTTTTATCGCTTAGGGGGGAACAAGTCACGTACCCCCGGCAAAGCCGGGGGCTTGAACTGTGAACCGCTCAAAGCGGTTATTAAAACCTCGGGCCGCCTGAAGGCGGCTACCGGAGTAGCTGCTGTTGATCCGGACAATGATCCGCAGCCTCATGGCGTTGGATATAGTCACGGACCACCTGGCAGGCAATAGACAATACCAGCACATCATAACCGAAGATCAAAAACTGTTTACCACAGGGTACACGGGGTAACACAGGGTAAGGCTGAGCATTTCTCTGTGAAACCCTGGGGCGCGGCCTCTTAGCGGCCGCGCCCTTCGACAAGCTCAGGACAGGCTGTGGTGAGTCAGCTTTATTAATGGTCTCCTACTCCTACTCCAGGAACTGTCAAACTGCTTGAGCAGAAGTTCCATTAGCGAGGTTACCGAGGTCCTGTGGGCCGAGTACGAGGTGTTCTCCCAGGC
>JARGFV010000210.1 GCA_029210545.1 bacterium | reverse complement strand
ACTCCAGGCGAGTCTTGCGGTTTTCCAGTGTCGCGGCGATGTCCAGCATCGCCAGTTCGTCGGCCCCCTCCTGCTGGTAGAAGGCGGCGTTTTCCACCGGGTCACCCGCGTCGCGCAGGTTGACGAAGTTCACACCCTTGACGACCCTTCCCTCTTTCATGTCCAGGCACGGCATGATCCTTATCGGCTCCACGGAAAGCTCCTTTCAATTCCTGAAAACCACAGGTTTTCAGGTCTGTATCCGGTTTTCGGTACTTAGTTCCCGGTACTTAGTACTTAGTTCTTAGGTCATAGTCCATAGTCCATAGTTCATAGTTCTTAGTTCATAGTCCATAGTTCATAGTCCATAGTTCTTAGTCCATAGTCCATAGTCCATAGTTCTTAGTCCTTAGTCCATAGTCCATAGTCCATAGTTCTTAGTCCATAGTCCATAGTCCATAGTCCATAGTTCATAGTCCATAGTCCATAGTTCATAGTTCTTAGTTCATAGTCCATAGTCCATAGTTCATAGTCCATAGTCCATAGTCCATAGTTCTTAGTCCATAGTCCATAGTTCCAGCGATCAGCTGATCGCTTCGTGATACGCCTGCAGGGACTTGACGGAGCTTTTCTGCTTTCTCTGGGCCGCGATACCGCGCACTGTCGCCAGAGCAGCCGTGACCGTGGTGATGTACGGCACACGGTACTTGATGGCCGCCTTCCGGATGTAGGAGTCGTCGTGGGCGCCCATCCGGCCGCTCGGG
>JARGFV010000209.1 GCA_029210545.1 bacterium | reverse complement strand
TGCCGATAGTCTGGTTAACCGGGAAGCTTTAGCGGAAATGTTTTTCTCCGGTTTCGGCGATATGCTTGCCGCCACAGGAGGGAATACCGGGAACGTGAAAATCAATTATGTGGAGAGTTGACATGGGGAGGAATTATGAAAAGATTAGTTGTTTGTCTGTTCCTGTTAATGGGGTGTGGCAGTGAACACAGTTATAATTATTATTATTCATCTCCTGACCAACCGCCGCCAGAGATGTGGCAAGACGTTCACTATGGAGAAACCGGCCCATCGTGGGTCAGTACGTGGGTCGATTGGGAACTGAGGGAAGAACGGATGCTTGCATTACCGCCTAAATTTTTGACTGAACTGGAAAACGCCGACCGTCAACCGTTCGCTTTGTTACAGATCGATTCTGCGGGCGTATCCGATGAAGCCACCACGGAAGCGCATTGGGGGGCGAACGTTTCAGCGGCGAACGTGGATTATACGAGTACCCCCCCGGCGGCGGGTGATGTAACGCTTGCGCAGAATACCGGAGGCTCCCTGGTTTCTGGTACTGACTACTATGCTACATCCGACAGCGACGCCAACAATTGCGGTCCAGTCCCGATAGACGGCATTTTTTACGACAAGGTGGACGATGACCCCCACGATAGCGCAACGACCCAATTGGATACGGGGGCTGTTGGCGGTTATTGCGATCTGGTGTCGGACGGTGAGTCCATATTATCTTCAATCCCATCAAATGCTGTCCCATATCAGGTGAGCATCCTGGTCGTTG
>JARGFV010000208.1 GCA_029210545.1 bacterium | reverse complement strand
CAGGGTTTAAAAGGGGTAAACCATACTTTCTAATCAGTGGTTGGTTCAAGGATATTGTCTCTCGCTCGTTCATCACGCCCTCGGCGTGATTCGCTAAAGACTCAAATCTCTCAAAGAAAAACCAATTCAGGTGAGGAGAAGATACGTCTGTCTTACTCTGCGCTACAGCTTTAAACCCTGAGATCGCTTCGCATGGTCTACAGCTTCCGCCTTCACTGAAGTTTCGGCGTGACAAGCGCGATGACAGCGTGGGGTCATCCTGTGAAACCCTGTGGTAGGGACTGGGAGTGTCCCTGCTGTGGTGAAAAAATCAGTTTTGGGTATTGCGCTACGTTCTCCCCCAGCCCTATGGTTTCCTCTGTGAGCTCTGCCCTCTGTGAGAGCCAGCTCTTGCCGCTTTAACAGGAAACCGGGGTTTACCCTGTGAAACCCTGCCTGCCATGAGCTTGCCGAATGGTGGAGCAGCCTATGAATGGCTGTGCTGTGGTAAATTAGCTCTTGCCCGGCAGGTTAGTTGAGAAGGAACGGGAAATACCTCAGCAGTGCGTATTTAGCCAACTGTTTTGGGTCGCTGCCCCAATGCTTCTCCCCGTGGACCACCAACTCCCTGTTCTCCTGGAGGCGATCCTTTTCCATGTCCCAGGAAACAACCTCGACCTGGGATTCATCCAGACAGTCGTCTGTCTGGTCGGCGCAAGCTTTAAGGTATTGATACAGTGCCCCGCTTTTCCGGGCAGGATCATGGAATGCTATTCCTGAATTAGGATAA
>JARGFV010000207.1 GCA_029210545.1 bacterium | reverse complement strand
TGCCTGGAAAGCCTACCGCACGTAGTCGTCGTAGGTCGCAGGAGTAATACCGCTGGGCGACGCGACCATGAGGTCATAAGCCCTGTTATCCGCTCTGGCCGATACGGAAAAGGAGCTCCCGTCTGTGCTTGTGTAGCTGAAGCTGCCTGTACGCAATTTTGACAGGGGCTCATTGGCCGGTAGATTAGCTTTGGGAACTGCAGATCTGAAGGCCGCGAAATCAAAAGTTCCCAATGGGTACAGGTTCTGAATGCTGTCGGCGGAGTATCCGGCCAGCGAGGTCCGTACTACTTCCAGGTTGGCCCTGGCTGTCCCCCAGATCGCCTTATCCTTAAGGTTGAGGAAGTTGGGGATGGCGATGGCAGCCAGGATCCCGATGACAGCAACAACGATCATCAGCTCAATGAGGGTGAACCCCTGAGATTTTTTCAATATATTATCTCTTCTCCGGCCCAGGTAATGGTTCATGGCCAAGGGGCGCCACATGTTATTGTTGTCGTTATTCACAGAATTTATATAACAAAATATTCTAACATAAACAACTATAACAATATCACTAACTGGTTGTGCAATTTTTCACCAAGACAGGTTGCGATTATGGCGAAGTTACACCGCAGGTGTAACGAAGGCCGAAGCTGGCCGGATGACGTTAGCGAAGACGGACCTGTCACGGCAGCTTGACATACATTTAAACTGTGATATTAGTATAGCATAAATTTATAAACAACTAATGGAAGCACCAGTGGACATTGAAAAAATTATTAGAACATATCGCACAATAGCGGTAATCGGACTTTCTCC
>JARGFV010000206.1 GCA_029210545.1 bacterium | reverse complement strand
TGGCGCAAATTTACTCTACACTTTACACACCAGAATCTACACTCAGTATCACAAGCGAGCAGGAGCGAGATTGTGAAAGTGCTTTGGGCCCCATGGCGCATGGAATACATCCTCTCAGAAGGGGAGCAGGGCTGTTTTATCTGCGATCTGGCTCAGGCTGAGCCTTCCGAAGATAACCTCCTCCTTTACCGCAACGAGAAAGCTATGGTCCTAATGAACAAATACCCCTACAACAACGGACACATCCTCATTGCGCCCATTGCCCACACTTCGGACCTTTCCGAATTGACTGATCCTGAATATTTCGAAACCATGAAACTGTTCCGTTTCAGCCTGAAGGCTATGGAAAATCTCATGGCCCCCGAAGGGTTCAACGGGGGGTTAAACCTGGGCAAAACTGCCGGGGCGGGCCTGGAAGAACACGTGCATTTTCACATTGTGTTTTGCTGGCACGGGGACACCAACTTCATGGCGGTCATAGGTGATCTGCGGGTGATCCCGGAGGCGATCAGGGAAACTTACAACTTTTTAAAACCGATGTTTGACGACTATAGGGAATAGGGAATGGGGGAGAGGGAATAAGGAATGAAAAAATACATTATGAACTCAACCCCATTCGAGGAAGAAGTATTTTACCTTTTCCCTTCCACCTTCCGCCTCCCAGTGGAAAGGACGACCCCATGAAATATGTCTATTCCGTACTAGTACTGCTCCTCGCCCTTTTCCTTGCCGCGTTTATCCAGCAGAACGGAATGGGGATCCAGCTGAACTATTTCCACTGGTCAACACCGCACCTGCCTCTGTCTCTTTACATGATCCTGTCCTTCGCGGTGGGGTATGCC
>JARGFV010000205.1 GCA_029210545.1 bacterium | reverse complement strand
TAATCCTCATAATATTCCTCCTTTTGTCCCCTGCATGGGGGGCTTTTTGGGACCGTACTCTAGCCCCGGTAACATTTGAAAATAAAGTCGAACCCTGAATCTGCCCACTAACGTGTGCACATTGCCCACTTATGTGTGCACCTGGCCCGAATAATACACGATAGTACTTGATAAGGCCAATCAGTCCCACTGTTGCTTCATACCTTTGCAATGGACAGCTATTGATTCGGGCGCCCAGACGGGGCGTTTGATGGACTTTTTACGAAGTCATCATAACCGTTTGACGCTGCAAGACACACGCCAAACCTTTAAAAGCGAGTTTTAATTCGGCATTCCACTTCCCCTATTCCACCTTCGACATAAAAAACCAGCCGATCCTGAGGACCGGCTGGTTTTTATGTCTGGAGGCGCCACCCGGATTCGAACCGGGGATAAAGGCTTTGCAGGCCTCTGCCTTACCACTTGGCCATGGCGCCGTTTGCAGGGATATTAGATGCTGGAACGAGATCTTGTCAAGATTTCGTATCCAAGTGTCTATGTATCAAGGTATCTAAGTAAAGTACAGTTCAACATTCTCATCGCAATGCCTTGGTACATGCACACCCGGTTATATTGTTACGCATTTGCTTTAATACCCAGACACGTAGACACTTGGATACGTTGAAACAGGCATTATCTGCTCCACGACAACAGGCTCCTCGGTCCTGCGTATTTCATTACCGTTTCCATTTTATCCCTGTACATCGGTCTATAGCAGTGCTCTGGGCAGTTGCGGCACTTCGGCTTGGGATCCAGGGTACATAAAACCCTCATGACGATAGCATGCCTGAGGAGCTTACTGCACTCATCACACAACTCTGGTCCTTCCTCC
>JARGFV010000204.1 GCA_029210545.1 bacterium | reverse complement strand
GCAAGGCGACTGTGGAGTGAGCGCGGAGGCATACTTTAGTATTCCGCACAAGCGAACGACACAGCAACGCAGCCAGAGCGGAAAAGAACCTCGTGAATAGTCCGGGCTAGCTAAACAGCCGCGCCTGGGAAAGGCGCCCGGATCGATGACCGCCAAATATGTCAGCGATCCGTGAGGAAAGGAAAAACCCCGCTTTTTCCTTTCCGTTGAGCAAAAGGCCAGCACGGACTTTTGCGATATTTCAGCAGTCCCCGTGAGGAAAGGAAAAACCCCGCTTTTTCCTTTCCGTTGAGCAAAAGTCCCACAAGGACTTTTCCTCCCTATTTATTCAGCTTCTCCTCCTCTTCCTGGAGCGTCTTGCACTCGATACAGAGGGTGGCTACCGGCCGGGCATCGAGACGCTTGACCTCGATGTCCTCACCGCAAGCCTCGCATAGACCGAAACTGCCGTCTTCGATCCTGCCCAGGGCGCGGTCGATCTTGGTGATAAGCCTTCTCTCGCGGTCCCGGATCCGCAGCAGGAAATTCCTGTCGGTCTCCATGGAGGCCCGGTCGGTAGGGTCTGCGAACTGGGCCTTTTCCTCGGTCATTCCGTCCACTGTCCTGGTTGCCTCGAGGACCAGTTCGTCTTTCCAGGCCTTGAGCTTTTCGGTGAAATGTTCGATGTCTTTCTTCTTCATCAAAAGCCCCTTCTTGGAAGATAACATTTCTTGTTACTGTATTTGGATGGAGGTGTCAACAAAAGCTGGCCCATTGCAAAGGGCCAGCTTTTGTGGTGAACGGTTTACAGTTCACGGTTTACTGTGAACCGTGAACTATGACAGGGTCGCAAAAAGTCCAGTCGGGACTTTTCCTGGCTCATTAATGTCCTGGGGAAAGGGAAAAGCGTCGTTTT
>JARGFV010000203.1 GCA_029210545.1 bacterium | reverse complement strand
TCTCTCCACATAATTTTCCGCGGAAAATTATGCACAATTTAACAATCTGTTAACTCTGGGGACTGAATATTCTCTTCCATCCGCCATTTTTTCCGGCCCCTTCAGGGGGACAGGAAAAAATGGCGGAGAGAGAGGGATTCGAACCCTCGATACGCCTTTTGGGCATATACTCGCTTAGCAGGCGAGCGCCTTCGACCGACTCGGCCATCTCTCCTGTTGATAGTCGCCAAAATCCGTGCGGGATTTTGGCTTACCGACAATCGAAAAGCGTGGTTTTCGCTTGTCTCACGGATCGAACAAATGGCCCCTGGCACACGATCCGGGCACCTTTCCCAGGTGCGGCTGTGAACTTCTTGGTAACCGCGAAAGCCTGTGCAGGGCTTTCGTTTCACCTCTTTCCCGTTTCACGAATCAAGCATTACAAGTTAGCGATAAGTATTTCAAAGGTCAACCCGAAATTCCAAATTCCCTACTGTTCTCGCATTCGGAATTTCGGGTATGGAAGACCCTCTCCTGGTTTTGTTTTCCTATTCCGCCATTTATTCCCATCCCCTGACATTGAAGCGAATCATATTACGCCCATCGACGCGTCGCATTGGCGGATGGCTCCTTGCTCAGGGCGCCATTCACCGCGCCTTTGGTTTTGTGGCCTGCCATGAGCAAGCCCCTGACAACGCGGGGCGCGTCGAATGGCGGAGGAGGAGGGATTCGAACCCCCGGTGAGTTGCCCCACAACGGTTTTCAAGACCGCCGCCTTCGACCTCTCGGCCACTCCTCCGCTATTTTTTTGCGCCTCGACGGTGCAAAAAAATAGATGAAAAACCTTTTCCAACTCCTGGTTCCAGATACTGATGTTGATAGAGTCGCAAAAAGTCCAATCCGGGACTTTTCGCTCCACGGAAAGGGAAAAGCGTCGTTTTCCCTTTCCT
>JARGFV010000202.1 GCA_029210545.1 bacterium | reverse complement strand
CATGGATTGCCTCTAGCTCTTCGATAGTAAGCTCTGGATTTTGCTGGACGTTTATATCGAATAATGCTTCTACAATAGGAGCTTTACTTAGTGTTGAACAATCTGACAAAATCGCCTCCTAGGGCTTTGAAACTTAAGGATACCATACCCTACAATGTAATATCATTACAAAGAATTTGCTCTTTCTATGATGTTCTTCACAGTTGTAGGTGTCCACACAGTCACGTACCCCCGGCAAAGCCGGGGGCTTGAACTGTGAACCGCTCAAAGCGGTTATTAAAACCTCGGGCCGCCTAAAGGCGGCTAACGCAACAACTGCAGTTGATCCAGACGACGATCCCCTGCTTCCTGACGACGGATATAGTCGCGGTTCATCTTTTCATCTCGACCTACAGTTGACACATAATAGCCACGTGCCCAAAAATGCTGACCTACAAAATTCCTGGCGCGACCACCATAAGTACGGGCAATGTGAATCGCGCTTTTGCCCTTCATATAACCAATTACTTGAGACACCGCGTATTTCGGGGGTATGAAAAGATAGATGTGGATATGATCAGTACAAACATGACCTTCCAACACCAAACTCTCCCGTTGACGTGCTAACTCCCGAAATGCTTCTCCCAAATCATTCCGTATTTGACCATACAATACCTTCCTGCGACACTTCGGGATCCATACCACGTGATACTTGCAATCCCACGCTGTATGGCTTAAGCTTTTTACATCGTTCAACGAAGGCCTCCTTTCCTGTAAACTTTGAGCGGTTCACAGGGGGAGGCTTTCATTTACTCCAGGTACTGTCAAACTTCTCGGGTCCCCCGGCAAAGCCGGGGGGTTTCCTTAGGTACTAAAGTAGTTGTGCCTGAAAAATTCATAACTAGTTGAATTTATTGGTTTATTTATTGATTTAGTGCTGTTAAAATCACCATAAATAGTT
>JARGFV010000201.1 GCA_029210545.1 bacterium | reverse complement strand
AAGGACCTTGACGGGAAGATACTGGTGGACTTCATCGGAAAATACGATAACCTCCAAGCGGATTACGAGGAGGCCTGTTGTAGGATCGGAATCAAGCCGCCTCCCCTACCCCACAAAAGACAGGCAAAGGACAGGGAAGACTACCGCAACTATTACGACGCAGATCTGGCCGAACTTGTCTCGAACTATTTTCAAAAGGATATCCAGACTTTCGCATATACCTTTTAGAGCCTGCCTAAAGCGACTCAGGAAAAGCTAAATGGTAATAGTACGACTCACAGGGGGGTTGGGTAACCAGATGTTTCAGTACGCTACCGGCAAACGCCTGAGTCTTACCAGTGGGGCGGAACTGAAACTTGACGTTAGGCGGCTGAAAGGAGATTCTTACAGAAAATTCCAATTGGATGTTTTTGATATCTCTGAAGAGCCTGCTACCGAAGAAGAGATAAGAAGGATCCAGCGAAGTAGTATCTCAACCTGGTTGCTACTGCCCATCCGTCACAGGATAGGTGTCAAGTTCATGCCTCCGGCGTTTTACCCTGAAAAACAATATACATTCGACCCACTGGTGCTGGAAATAAAGGATAATGTCTATTTGAAAGGTCACTTCCATTCCGAAAAATATTTTACGGATGTAGCAGACATTATCGCTGAAACATACACATTAAAGTCTATTTCAAAAAAGACCCGGGAACTTCATAATGAGATCATTGGTTGCAACTCTGTCAGCGTTCATGTCCGCCGGGGAGATTATGTTTCCAAACCACAGAACCAGACAAGATACGGGAGCTGCAGCATCGAATACTACAACGAATGCATGCGGATGATTCTAAGCACCGGTTCTGCGCCGAAGTTTTATGTTTTCAGCGATGAACCCGATTGGGTTCGGAATAACATGTCTTTTCCGGAAAGTACGATCATCGTGACCAGGGAAGGGTTGGGCTGTGATGCAGAGGAGCTTTTT
>JARGFV010000200.1 GCA_029210545.1 bacterium | reverse complement strand
ATTTGTCAGTATGATGTTAGGTTAGGGAACACCTTAATTGGGATAGAAGCGGCTCACATTAAGTGGGTTGCAGCTAATGGGCCAGATGAAATCCAAAATGGCATTGCTTTATGTACCATTCACCATAAAGCATTTGATCGCGGCGCGATCAGTCTCTCGCCAGATTATAAGTTGTTGGTGTCTGAAAATGTGATTGGTGAATACTGGGCAGATAAACTTTTTCGAAATTATTCAGGAAACCAAATAAAACTTCCAATTAGTGAGAATTACTACCCTGAAGGGAAACATATCTCATGGCATATGAAAGAGGTGTTCAGAGCGCCTGCACTTAAGTAACGATCTCTCATGGAAATATCTCGACGTATAAAGAGCCTATCAGTGAATAGCTAAGGGGAAGATTGTTAAAGTGCCTTTGGTGCTGTGCAAACCGTGGTCCAAACCGTGTGGTTAGTTCCAGCCGTCGCTCTTTGAGCTATGGCTTGGCAAGCTCTCCTTTCACACTTTTTGAGAAATGGTTGAATCCAAAACCCCACCTTGCATTCCTACCTTTTCATGAACTAGTCTGGGTACATGCCCCGTCCAACCCCCGAACAGCAGATCCAGTTCCTGGTCAAGATCCAACGATTGCTGGATGAAGGGACGTTCGTTGCTACATACAAGTTTGCTCTCCTTCAATCCCTCGCTGATCTTTCCGTTGAAAAGGGTGATGACAGCGGTGAACCCCTGGAAATACAGACCAAAGATATTGCTCGAAAGTTCATCCAGTATTATGCACCTCAAGCACTGCCTTACCCATCGCCAGATGGAACACCCAAGATCCTGAAGCAAAACCCCTCACAGCAGGCCGAAGTGATAGGTAGGTTGGAACCTTTGGTAGCAGAAGTAGGAACCAATGTTCTCGTTTTGAGGAATAATGAACAACTATGGAATCCACTGGTCACAGCTGTCACTCGTAAGATAAAAGA
>JARGFV010000199.1 GCA_029210545.1 bacterium | reverse complement strand
CGAGGACAGGAAACTCATCGGCGCGGATATAAAAACCGTCCAGTGGGGCTGGCCCCTGGGGATGCCCCTGGTACGCAGGCTGGGAGATGGATTGTGGGAAGTCAGGACCAATCTTAAGGGCAGGATCGCAAGGGTCATCTTCTGTACCCATGACGACCACATAGTTTTACTACACGGTTTCATAAAGAAGACCCAGGCTATACTGAAGAAAGATCTCGAACTGGCAAAAGAACGCATGAAAAGGTTTTGAGGTAAGGGATGGCAAGGAAAAAAAACAGATCAGCTATCGGCAGTGATTTCGATCAGTTCCTCCAGGAAGAAGGTATCCTCCAGGAGGTGGAGATCGTCGCGGCCAAGAGGGTCATCGCCTGGCAGATCGCCGAGCTCATGGACAAGGAACGGATCTCCAAGACCGCCATGGCCGCAAAGATGGGAACCAGCAGGGCTGTACTGGATCGCCTGCTCGACCCTGAAAACACCGGGGTCACCCTGAAAACCCTCGGCAAGGCTGCCGCTGTGCTCGGCAGGAAGATCCATATCAGTCTGGCGTCTTGATCCTCCGGATCAAAAGTGCACCAGTGCACATGTGCACGCGCGAACTGCCCTTCCCCTTTAACCTTTATCTTCTAACCGGCCCCAATTTGATTTTTAACATTTTCAACGGAAAGATCAGCCAGAGCCTGAAGCAGGGCGAACTTGTAGGATGCGACAAACCGACCCTCCCCCAACAGCCGTTGAATCTTTATCAGGAAATGGATCTGCTCTTCAGCTTTTGGAGGTTGATAGTTCATTGGAATTACATCCATCCGTCCTGCCCTGCCTGCCAGCCGTAGCCTTGGCGAAGGCTGGAGCTTGTTGTCGAGGGGTGGATCTTGACCAGGAATTGGATCTGCTGTTCGGGGGTGGGAGTGAGTATGTCCCAGATTAGTTCATGGAGCTGCGGGAATGCAAGGCAGGACTTGGATTTGGGTTATTTCATACAAAAGTATGAAAAACGAGAACCGACCCCACGGTTTGTCCCCAGGGGGAGAAATTCGACGAGAAAATCGATATCACTCGTATCCGGAAGCATGCCCTTTTCTTCA
>JARGFV010000198.1 GCA_029210545.1 bacterium | reverse complement strand
TCCTTTCGAGGTGCCGACGACCGTCGGTGACAAGCCTGGTGTCGCCCTGGCAGACCAGGTCAAGAGCCTGGACTGGCGTGCCCGCAAGGCTAAAAAGGCAGGGGCTGTGGATCAGGCCGTTTTTGACGACATCCTCGCTAAAATCCAAACGTTATTGTCCTGAGGGGAGGGTCTGAAAAGCAAGTTCGTTTGACCCGCCTTCGCCATAGCTTCCGTCTTCGTCACCCTTCCTGATGACTTCCGTCTTCGTTCTTCGAACTTCCGTCTTCGTTCTTCGAACTACGACGCGACAAGTCGACGTGACAAGTCGACGCGACAAGTCGACGCGACAAGTCGGCGTGGCAAGCGAACTCCCAGTGTCAGAGCCAGGGGGTGGAGCCAGGGGGTGTGAAGGGGACCACTTCTGTGGTCATGTTCAGAACCTTTCCGGCATGCCAAGGTACATAAGAGAAAAAGACATCTCATTTGTCATCCAGAATTTCGGGCTTGAGGCAATTTTTGGGAGTGTTTATGTCGCCGAGGCATTAAAGCGGGCGGTCTCTTAACAAGGTTTCTAGCATAGTCTCAATCCGTGACGCTTCCCCCTGTGTAACCCTGCCTGCCACGTCGTAGCTTCAAGCGAAGACGGGTGGAAGCGGCCTGCAAGGTGGCCGCGCCCTTCGACATGCTAAGGGCAGGCCGCAGGGAGAAGTCGGGTGAGGGGAATAAAAGCAGTCGCATTTTTTCTGTGGCTAAGGTTTTGATCTATCCGCGGCCATCCGCGTCCATCAGCGGCTAACAGGCCTTTAGGTCTACCCCGGTCCAGGTTTAGGTTTTGACCCGGGAAAATAACCCTACGGGGCTGAATGGTTAGGAAGTCATCCCTTCCATCTCCTTCACCTGCCGCGGCGTAGTCACGCACCAGGCGTGACGAAGACGGGTCCCTGTTAAAAAGATCTGGTTCTTTCTCGAACAGTTTGAAAACACCCGGATCGCTCTTGACAAGGTACGGCAATGACGTATGATTGTCGCATGGTTACTTTTATTGAGTCCCCGCTCTTTACCAGGCAGATCCATGATTATCTGAGTGACGACGAGTATGCGGCATTTCAGACCTTTTTAGCCAACTCCCCCGATGCCGGGGATATCGTAAAAGGGTC
>JARGFV010000197.1 GCA_029210545.1 bacterium | reverse complement strand
GAGGATCCGCCGTCGCTCAAGCTATGGCGGGACAAGTCAGAGGTGGGGGTGAAAGTGATTTTTGAGGGGGGAGGATCCGCCGTCGCTCAAGCTATGGCGGGACAAGTCAGAGGTGGGGGTGAGAGAAACCCCTCCTTCGACATGGCGTTGGATATAGTCACGGATCACCTGGCAGGCAATATACAATACCAACACATCATAACCGAAGATCAAAAGCTGTTTACCATAGAAGGGTACACCCGTCTTCGCCCCTTCGACTAGCTCAGGACCTTCGGCTTGCAGCTTCGCCGTGGCTAAGCGGGGTAACACAGGAAACCTTTGAGATCTGAGATTTGAGATTCGAGCCCTGGGATCTGAGTTGCAAAAAGCCAGGTACGAAGACGATCTCCCTCTTCGCGCTTCGCCCTTTGATCTTCGTACTGTCAGCTTAAAGATCCGACAGGATCTTTAAGCTGACTTGCGCCGGAAGCCACGACTTTCGATCCACCTGCGGAACCGGCTCACGGTTTTGATCGGTTCGGTTTCCCGTGCTACTGCCAGTGGGGGATGCCAGTGTACCTGCATCCGCGCACTGGGCCAGGTGTCCTCGCACCCGGGACCGACCCTGTAGGCGATCCCGGCCTCAAAGGCCGCCAGATCGTCCCTGTCGAAAAGAGCGTCTTTCACCCTGCCAAAGTAACGTTTCAGATCGATCATTGTTTTCCTCCGATCAATTGCCAGGATCGCGAAAAGTCCAGGCGGGACTTTTTGTGACCCATTAATATCCTGTGGAAAATCCATCCATCACAAGAGGGCCCGTACCATATAGATATAGCAACAAGCATGCCGTGGAGGACGCCTCGGAAATTACCGGCATGGAAAGCTGAAAAGGGTCTGGTTGAGATACCGATAAGTGAAGTTTTTACATGAGCAATACCTTGCAATATACTGTTATTAAAAGTAATAACTGCAATACAAAAGTTTGGAGCAGGGTTTTGCATAAAACCGGATATTCGAAAGGAATCTTTTTTCTGGCCCCGATATATTGTCGTTACGCTGGAAACAGTATGTCGTTATTGCAACAGGTGGGAATAGTTGTGGTGGATCTGCAACACCTTTTGGGGCCTGAGTCTCCTCTTTACAAATCGCCCTAGCCCGCATTATTCATGATGCAAATGAGATGTCAGCTAACTGTTTAGCAATTAAAGATAAATGGGAATGGCACTATAAGCATCATGAATCAGGCGGGGTTGAGCGGACATAGTCACGAGAGGA
>JARGFV010000196.1 GCA_029210545.1 bacterium | reverse complement strand
TATGATCCAGGTCCTAAAAAAGACCACGGCCGACAAACTTTTACGCAGCGTGTCAGGGTTTTCCGACACGCTGCTAGGGGGATTCCCGGTTCGATATCCTGGCGTCAGACGCGCTCCGATCCTGTTATGTGGAGGTCAAGAACATGACGTACCGGGAGGGGGTAACCGCCCTCTTTCCCGATTGAATTCCAGTGCACATGTGCACCGGCGCACCAGTGCACTTTTACCCTCTTTGCACTTCGCGCTTCGCTCTGGTTTAATTAAGCGATAAGGCGATTCAGGTCACAAACCTGTCGACGGGGGAGATAAGATGAAGAGCAGGAACCTTCTTACTGTCCTTTTGCTGTTAACTGTCGCTTCGGCCTTTCCGGTATCCTCCGCCCAGGCCCGCCCCGAGTTCGCGCAGCTGACCGGGCAGCCGTGCAGCCACTGCCACATATCACCATTAGGGGGCGGACCCCGTAACGAGAACGGCGAGGCTTTCCGGAAAAGTCTCAGTGAGCTGGACCCTAAGCTTCGCCTCTCTACAGGGCAAAATCTCCTCTACATCCTCCTCTGGTTCGTACACATTCCGTTCGGAGTCGGGTGGGTGGGCTTGTTTTTCCTCGCCTTCCTCCCGGCAGGCCGCAAGCCCGTATTGGTCATCCCTCCCGGGCAGCACATCCGGCAGATGATCTACTGCATGGCGGTCGTCGCCGTCGCCGGACCTACTATCGTCTACTTCAAAACGAAGATGACACCGGGCCTTTTCGGTTCCCGGTTCGGCCTGCTGCTGATGGTCAAGATAGCGGCGGTCCTGGGGTTATTCGCCGCGACCATTGTCCTGATCCGGCACACCACTGTGCTGCTTTCCAGGCGCTACCGGGAACTGTCCGGCAAACTGGAGAACGGGCAGGAGATGGAACTCGACCCGGAGGAACTGGCCCTCTTCGACGGCAGCGAGAAGCGTAAGGCCCTTGTCGGGATCGACGGCAGGGTTTTCGAGGTGAGCGGCCGGAACCTCTGGCGAAAAGGGATCCATCCAGGCGGGCACCGCGCCGGTATCGACCTTTCGGACGCCTTTGGCCAGGCCCCTCACGGAAAAGAGGTTTTTGAGCGGGTCCTTCCCGTGGGACGTCTCGTGACCAGGGGCTCAGAGAAAAAACGCCCCTCGTCGCGATGGGCTGTTCTCCTGGGCATGGCCGCTTCGTCCATCATCGTCCTGGTGGTTGTTTTGTGGCGGTGGTAGGGACTGCAGGGTCTGGGGTCCTTGTCCGCCATAGTTGTTCGGGAGGCGTTAGCGACGGCGGATGGGGGCCGGTCTGGGGTCTGGGGTCTGGAAAAACGGCTCATCCGAATAAACAGGGCGAAGGAGCGGGACGAAGGGGATACAGTGCAACACAAAAAGTTCGATCAAACCTATGAACCCTGTGGGTTTCGAACCTCCTTCAGGACCCGATTGAAGCGCTGCTAGCCCGGACTATTCACGAGGTTCTTTTCCGTTCCGGCGGCGTTGCTGAGTCGTTCGCTTGTGCGGAATAC
>JARGFV010000195.1 GCA_029210545.1 bacterium | reverse complement strand
AAACGACGCTTTTCCCTTTCCCCAGGACATTAATGAGCCAGGAAAAGTCCCGGATTGGACTTTTTGCGACTCTATCATTTATTGTTCCTTCCAGGTAAATGATTTGAGAGTGGATAGTGCAATGTGATAAGTATCTCAAGAACCGTGCCTTTAATGATTTATTCAGAATGGATGTAGAAGGTTTTGAATATTACCCAAAACCCAGAACACAAAACCTGGGACTGAAAAACCGGAGGTTTTTCCATGCACATCGCTGTGATCGGAACCGGCTACGTTGGTCTCGTCACCGGGACCTGCCTTGCGGAGTTCGGTGTCGAGGTGACCTGTGTCGACAAGGACAAGGACAAGATCGACAGGCTGCTTGAAGGAGAGATCCCCATCTACGAGCCGGGCCTCGAGGAACTGGTCAAGAAAAATATCCACGATGGAAGGCTCCATTTTACGACCGACATCCGGGAGGGGGTCGAAAGGGCGCTGGGCATCTTTATTGCCGTGGGGACGCCTCCCCGGGGAGACGGGAGCGCAGACCTGGTTTACGTGGAGCAGGTTGCCCGGGAGATCGGCGGGTGCATGGACGGCTACAAGGTCATCGTCACCAAGAGCACCGTCCCCGTCGGCACAGGCGAGAAGATCCGCAAGATCCTGTCGGAATACCTGCCGGAGGACATGTTCGACGTGGCCTCCAACCCCGAGTTCCTCCGGGAAGGGTCAGCGGTAGAAGATTTCATGCGTCCCGACAGGGTGGTCATCGGAACAGAATCGGAGCAGGCGAGGGCCATCCTCCGGGATCTTTACCGGCCCCTTTACCTGATCGAGACCCCCTTTGTGTTCACCAACGTGGCCACCGCCGAACTCATCAAGTACGCGTCCAACGCTTTCCTGGCTACCAAGATCTCCTTCATCAACGAGATGGCCAACGTCTGCGAGAAGATCGGAGGCGACGTTCACGTGGTGGCGAAGGCAATGGGGCTTGACGGCCGGATCGGTCCCAAGTTCCTCCGCGCCGGGCCTGGTTACGGGGGGTCATGCTTCCCCAAGGACACCCTTGCCCTCGTGAACATCTCAAGGGAACTGGGCGAACCGTCAAGGATCGTCGAGTCGGTGGTCGCGGTCAACGATGACCAGAAACGGCGCGCCTACCGGAAGGTAAGGGAGATGCTCGGGGACGACGTCAAGGGAAGGACTGTGGCCCTACTCGGTCTGGCATTCAAGCCCAACACCGACGATTTCAGGGAATCTCCGGCCGAGGTTATCGTGAGGGAGGTCCTGGCTGAGGGCGGTACCGTGAGGGCTTTCGACCCGGCGGCCATGGAGCAGGCCAGAAAGATCCTCGGGAGTGAGGGCATAACCTATTGCCGGAACGCCTACGACGCCGTGGAAAGCGCCGATGTCATGGTGATCGTTACCGAGTGGAACCAGTTCCGTCTTCTAGATCTGGAAAAATGTCTGAAACTGCTCAAATCTCCCTGCATGGTGGATCTCAGGAACGTCTATGAACCGAAAGCGATAAGGGCTTTGGGTTTTTCATACTCGTCTATCGGAAGAGTATGAAAACAGCCCAAAGACCCAGGTCCAAAGACCAAAGAGAGGACAAAAAAGAGCTCCGGATCGATCAGCTATTTGAGAAAATCGGATCACAAGGGCAGTGAATATAAATAGGTTTTGTATATTATCGAAGATAGGGTCGCAAAAAGTCCAATCCGGGACTTTTCGCTCAACGGAAAGGGAAAAGCGTGGTTTTCCCTTTCCTTACAATGACTACTGTAATATCGCCAAAGTCTGGG
>JARGFV010000194.1 GCA_029210545.1 bacterium | reverse complement strand
AACCGTTGCTCCAGGATACGTTCGGGGTCGTTTAAGAGAAAAGAGTGATGAAATTCTGCAACTAAGCCAAGGCTTTGTTGCTCAAACAGCGGCACTCTTCCCCAACGTCAAACCCTACAAGGAAACAGAAACTTGGGACAAGGTTGTCACCCTCTCAGAATTCCGAACCAAATATGAGGAATATTTCCGCCTGGTAGACCAGACTATTAAACAGTTGAAAGATCTTGCGGAAACCATCGCAGAAGATGAGTGACTACCTTCAATGGCTTAACCTTTCTAGTCATGTACCCCCGGCAAAGCCGGGGGCTTGAACTGTGAACCGCTCAAAGCGGTTGTTAAAACCTTGAGCCGCCTAAAGGCGGCTACCGGAGTAGCTGCAGTTGATCCAATCGACGGTCCTCAGCCTCCTGACGACGGATATAGTCGCGGATCACCTGCTCATCTCGACCTACTGTTGATGCGTAATATCCTCGTGCCCAAAAATGCTGACCTACAAAATTCCTCGCACGGCCACCAAATGTCCGGGCAATGTGGATCGCGCTCTTGCCCTTTATGTACCCAACTACCTGGGACACCGCATATTTGGGGGGTATCGAAAGATAAATATGTACATGATCTGTACACACATGACCCTCCAGCACCAAACTCTCACGCTGACGAGCCAACTCCCGAAATATCTCACCCAAATGACTCCGGATTCGACCATACAAAACCTTCCGGCGACACTTCGGTATCCATACAATGTGATACTTGCAGTCCCATACCGTATGGCTTAAGCTTCTTACATCGGTCAACGAAAGCCTCCTCTCCTGTAAACTTTGAGCGGTTCACAGATTGGAGGCTTTCATCTACTCCAGGAACTGTCAAACTTCTCGGGTCCCCCGGCAAAGCCGGGGGGTTTCCCTAAGTACTAAACGAATGGCCTGGTCTCTTTCAAGGGGACCCTTGACGTAGAAGGAAGTGGGACTACTGTGTTGTCTGAGTCGATTTGGTGGGTCTGTGGTGATCCCAACATAGAAGTTCTCACCTTTGGGAACTATATAGAGCGCATCCGAAAAGCCCGGATTTTATCAACGAATAAGCGGCAATTCACTCCATGACGATGCCGGCGCGACATCGCCTTTTAAGGGACGGTGCAATTGGTGCCAAAACCGCCATCAAATGAAGGGATCGGCTTCATCGGGACACATCTATCCCTTCACGCCGGTTTTTTGAACTCCTCCGCTTTTCTAAGCCGAAGGCAGACTATGTCTGGCCATCACCAGCAGATTGTACGAGACAACCGAACTCCATACGTACTGCTGGAAACCTGCCCAGCCTTTCCAGTTACAGCGGTAAAGGCCATAGGAACGCTTGAGTACGGATATGTTCGCTTCAATCCCTGCGCGAAAGTTCCGAAGCCTTCTGTAAACCCAGTTGCTCTTGACCATGTCCTGGACGCTGAGGCCCCGCTTCTTCGAAAAACAGACATCCTTGACGCCATCCCCCTTCGCGTTCCGAAGGTTATCCTTGGAAGCGAACCCCCCGTCCGCGGCAACCTGGCGCGGAACGCGTCCGTAAATTCCCTTCTGCCGTTCGATCATCAACGGGAACATGTCGGAATCCGCCGGGTTGCCTCGCCCGATAGCGCAGTCGAGGATCATCCCGGAGACACCGCCCACCAGGAAGACCTTGTGTCCAAACCGGGTCTCCCTGCGGTCCTTGACGATAATGTCCGTATGGTCCTCAAAAAAGGACACGACCTTTTCGGATGCCGGCACCTTCTCACCATGAACCACCCGACGCTCCGTCTGATCAATGACACGGTCAAGGATCATCACGGCCCGCTCCAACTTCT
>JARGFV010000193.1 GCA_029210545.1 bacterium | reverse complement strand
CTCACCCGTGCGCCACTTTACTTTCCGTCCGAAGACGAATTTCACGTTCGACTTGCATGTGTTAAGCACGCCGCCAGCGTTCGTTCTGAGCCAGGATCAAACTCTCCGTAATAATCTATAAAAAACCCGAAGGTTTTTTTTACGGTACTTTTTTTACATCCAAAGAATTGACCGCTCAATCTTACAAATGCTGTCGCTATTTAGTTTTCAAAGATCAGGAGCGAAACTCGTCTAACTTAATTAATAACCCGAAACAGGTTCGACTGTCAAGCTATCGTTGCCCGGAGTAGGGAGCACTTCGACCCCCAGGCTCATCCCGAGCAACAGCGGCGAAATATACTCACATCGCCGGGTCATGTCAAGCGGATAGTGCAAGTTTTTTTAAAAAACTTGCGGTATCAGTAATCAGTAATCAGCAATCCGACATAACATATTAAAAAAACTGAAGAATACGTTCTTACCAGCTACTGAATACTGACTACTGATTATGGCGATTTGAGGATTCGCCTTAAATCGCATCCCCCGCCGTCAGAGCGACCAGTAAAACTTCCCCCGGATAGATCCTCGAGGGGCTCGTCCCGTGATGTCCGGCACGGGTGATCCTGGACAGCGACACTCCGAACCTTCTCGAGATGTCCCAGATGTTATCTCCCTTCCGGACCCGATAGCTGACGTACTTCACCTCTTCGAGGCTGGCTGCCACAGCCCTGGCCCGTCCCTCCCCCACCTCGCAGGGGACCCGGAGCATGTATCCATCCCCTCCCGCGGGAACCCTGTCCTTGAGTATGGCCGGGTTCAGGCTGCGAATCGAATCCACCGAACATCCCATGTGGAGCGCTACATCTTTCACGGGCACACCGCCCGGCACCTCGATCTGGAGATAATCGAGCATGGGCTGAAATCCCGGAAACAGGCCGTACCGTTCGGGTTCCATGGCTATGAGGAGAGCCGCGTAAAAAGCCGGGACGTATATCCTGGTTTCCCTGGGAAGGCGGAGGTTCTCCATGTCCGGCGCCAGGCCCGCCTTTCGGGCTTGCTGGATCGCATTTTTGACCCTCCCCTCTCCCGCGTTGTAGGCGGCAAGAACGTGGTCCCAGTCGTCGAAACGATCCATCAGGTACCGGATGTAACGGGCCGCGCCTTCCGTGCTTCTGACAAAATCCAACCTCTCATCGACCCACCGATCAGAGGTCAGGTCGAACCGTGAAGAGGTCGCCTTGATCATCTGCCACATTCCCACCGCCCCGGCGTGGCTCCTGGCCGATTGCCTGTACCCGCTCTCGATGATGCACAGGTAAGCCAGTTCGGGAGGCAGTTCATACTTTTCCAGGATCGGAACGATGTGCCCCAGGTAGCGGGTTGACAGGGACAGAGACTGACGGATGTCCTCCCTCTTGTCGGTGAGAAAATGGTCCAGCTGGACCCTTACGTCCCTGCGGTAAGCCCGGGAAAGTGCCCTCTGGGCCAAGGGCCCATCGTACCCCCTGGCCGCCGCAGGAGGCAGGGTCAGCTCTGGAGGGGTCTCCAAAGAAACTACTTCCGTCGGTCTCTCGATCGCGTTGGCATCCGGAGTCGTATTGGGGAAAAGGATCGTCAAGGCTGCAAAAAGAAAGACCGCGCAAACAGTCCCCGAAAAAAGCGCCGCTCCGGCGCCCCCGGTTCCTCGGGCGCTGTTTCCAGTCCAAAGTCCAGGGTCCAAAGTCCAAAGGTACAACCAGCGATTTCTCATCCGATTGAATAACTTCAATTTTATCCTCGACCAGGCCGGCCAGCCTGCAGTTGCCATTCGACATGCTCACGGTTCTGAGCTTGCCGAAGGGGAGTTCCGGGTTCCGGGTTCCGAAAAAACAGGTGAATCGTGAACCGTATAGCTTTGACAGGGTCGCAAAAAGTCCAATCCGGGACTTTTCGCTCCACGGAAAGGGAAAAGCGTCGTTTTCCCTTTCCT
>JARGFV010000192.1 GCA_029210545.1 bacterium | reverse complement strand
GGGAACCGAAAAGCGTGGTTTTCGGTTCCCTCACGGATCGAACACACAGCCATTGGCACTCGATCCGGGCGCCTCTCTCAGGCGCGGCTGCTTTCATCGGTCATTGATTTGGGCGCCCCGCGCGGGGCGCGTTGATGGACTTTTTGCGAGTCCATCAATAAATGGGCTATATCAACGATTTTGAGGATCTTTTAACATGGCAGACAGCGCGGAAACCGGCTGTTGAGATCGAAGCATTGGCAAGAAACGGAAATTGAAGGTAAGAATAGCTTGAGATTCGCGGTTTCGGTTGCCACTCAGAAAACCAAACGCAGAACCCAAAATTCAAACATCCCAGGTGGATTGGGGATTTATTTGTTCTTTATCCACCTTGGATGTTTGATACCAAACTGCTGGATCTTGTAATGGATGACGCGCTTGGAGATGCCCAGGAGCTTGGCGGCATCCTTCTGGATGTAATCGGTCTTTTCCAGGGCCTCGATGACCGCCTCCTTTTCGAGTTCCTTGAGGTTTCTGTCGGTGAGGCCTACTGTTCCTGCCGGCGGTTGTTCGTCGGGGAGTTGGACATCGAACGGTTCGATCGCATCTCCTTCGCTGATAAATAGAGCCCGCTCCAGGACGTTCTTGAGTTCCCTGATATTGCCCGGCCAATCATAGGATATGAGCTTTTTCACGGCCTTGTCGTTCAGTTCGGCGTCCCTGCCGTTGTCCAGGTCCTGCCGCAGCCTGTGGAGAAAATAGTTCGCAAGCAGAGGGATGTCCTCTCTCCGATCCCGCAGAGGAGGCACATCGATCACCTCCTTCTTTAATACATCGACCAACTCCAGAAGAATCCGCCCCGCCCGCATCTCGGAGTCGAGATCACGGCTTGTCGACATGACAACCCTCACATCGACAATGATATCCCTGTTCCCGCCGTACCTTACAAAAGTCCCTCGTTTGATCAAATCGAGCAATTTGCCCTGGATCTCGACAGGGGCCTCGGTGAACTCCTCGATGAAGATGGTTCCGCCGTTAGCCTGTTCGATCCTCCCTATCCGGGCCTTGTCCGCACCCGGGAAGGCGCCTCTGACATGGCCGAACAGATCGCTTTCAAGGTAGACCTGGTTGCGGACAGCGCAGCTGACCCTGACGAACCCGCATTCGCTCCTGCCGCTGTTGAAATGGATGGCGCCGGCAATCAGTTGCCGTCCCGTGCCTGTCTCACCCTGGATGAGCAGCGGGCGGCTGCTGTTTGCCAGTTTTCTCACGCGCTCCAGCACCTTTCGGATAACCGCGCTTTCACCGACGATATCCTCGATCCGGTAGATGACCTCCTGGGTATGTCTCAGGTAAGCCACCTCCCTGACGAGATCCCTGTGCCGAAGGACCTTTTCGATTCTCATCTCAAGTTCGGGGATACTGAACGGTTTTTGAAGAAAATCGGATGCCCCCAGTTTCATGCCGGTCGCCGCCGTGTCGATACTGCCGTAGGCGGTCATCATCACCACCTCGGTGTCCGGGCTCATGAACCTGGTCTCCCTGAGGACCTCCATTCCATCCTTGCCGGGAAGTTTGACATCCGTAAGGACCAGATCGTACTTCCTCGAGCGGATCCTCTCCAAGGCCTGGGATCCGTCAGATGCCTCGTCGACCTCGTGACCGGAATCCTGAAAAACGCCTACCAGGAGCTCACGAAAATCGCGATCGTCCTCTGCGACAAGAAATAATGCCACGCTTGGTCCTCACCCTCTTTGAACCTGCTGACAGATAAACGCTGTCGAATATAAAATCGTTTCATATTTGTAATATCGGATTGGCATGGGAGTTGTCAAATGGATAAGATCGGTGAAAAGTGAACCATGAAACGTTAAACGCGAAGAGCCGGCGGGACAAATGGCTTGAATACAGGTAAATGTTCACTGTTCACTGTTGACAGGGTCGCAAAAAGTCCAATCCGGGACTTTTCGCTCAACGGAAAGGGAAAAGCGTCGTTTTCCCTTTCCTTA
>JARGFV010000191.1 GCA_029210545.1 bacterium | reverse complement strand
GAGCCAAAAAATCAGCCCGCCTCACGGCGGGCTTTCTTTTTGCGTATACCCGGGTATCGAACCATCGACAGATAACAGCCACCGCGATTTCATGCTACCGGGGAATAGATTATAAGTTCCCACGTTTACAACCCTCAGAGGTCAGCTCAGTCGGATAGAGTCACGCCTACGGCGTGATTAATCCCGCTTTCAGCGGGATTCGAGTCCGTCCCGGGGAGCCAAAAAATCAGCCCGCCTCACGGCGGGCTTTCTTTTTGGTGCGCCCGGCAGGCCCCCCACTTGGAGGTGCAAGTCCTCTTCTCCGCCCCTTTTAAAACCAATTAAGGCGACAACTATCCTGACACAGGGGGACGGCAAGGGTGCCCACCGTGAGGTGGGAGCTGAAGGAAGCCGCAGGCAAAGCGCAGCCTGACGAATCCCGCCATGGCGGGACATACGAGGCGTGCATGCCGGATGAGGAGGCCAATATCGTCGAAGCACAAAATTACCTTCCATTGATTCGTACCGACCGCTAACAAGTAATCACCTCTCAATGACAGCCGAAAAGGTAACGAAACACCTGTCCATGAAGCCAGAACAACTGGCTTCATGAATAGTGCGGGCTAGAGATCTTTTAACTGCAATTCGAAAGCAACTTAAGCTTGATCGAAATCAGGATTCTGCATTTATCGCCCGAGTGAGGACATACACTGAGACCGTGCTCCTGCTATATCGTCAGGATTTCCGTCTTCGTCAAGCGGTCGCAACCTCTAAGCCTGTCTTTTTTTAAGCAGAATTTCGACAATTTCGGCAAAACCTTCGCCCCCTTCCCGGCTTGCCACAAAGGAGGGAAGGTGTTCCATGCCACCCGCGAAGCGAAGGATGTTGCTGACCCCTGCGGTAACAGGAAAATACTGAAACATCGGCTCGTCATTAGGCGAGTCGCCGCAGAAGAGGAACCGCTCCTTTTCAGCATCCAACTCAAGGTCCCACCGCTCCCTGACAAGCGTCTTCGTCATACCGAGCTTGTCGTATTCACCGAACCATCCGTTCACATGGATGGAGGAGACCTTGCAGGTTGCGCCGTGTTTTTTGAAGATCTCACATATCTGTTCAACGGCTCTTTGGCCCAGTGGTGTTACGTCCTCGCAGTAATCGATAGCCGTGTCGGTTTCCCGATAAGGTTGGTCGCTGGCGAGGGCGCTGCCCGGTACCCTGGCCAGGATCTCGTCCTGGATTTGCAGAAGACGCCGCCGATTCGCGGCACGTATGTTATCCGGATAGAGGAATCGTTTTCCCAGCTTGTTCTGCTTTTCATCGAACCAGAAATAGAAGGCCCCGTTTTCTCCCACAATGCCATCCACGGGCCACATGCGGGCGATATGATCACACCATCCGGCAGGCCTGCCCGTAACAGGAACAACCTTGAGCCCGGCGTTCCTGATATCCCACAGGGCCTTATAGGAAACAGGGGGGATCTTGCCGGAAGTGGTGACGGTGTCATCGATGTCAAAGAAAATACCCTTGAGGCCTTTTGCAACCTCTGAGCGGACGTCTTGAATGGATGGTATCATCATGGGTGAGTTTTTGTTGTCATCGGTGAGTTCGGACTTCCTTTTCCTGGATTTTACACCATTGCTGATATAAAAACATGTGTGATCCCTTCTTTCCGCGAGAAGTCCCCGCACCCGGTTCGCCGTTCATGCTTGGGAAAGCGCTTCCATCTCGGCCCCATCCGCGGTACGGGTTCTCGAAGGAGGTCCAGTCGGTGATGGAGCCGCAGGTGGCGTACCCGTCGCTGTCGCTCAGGTTGAGCGCGTCGCCGATGGTGACCTTGGCCGCGAAGGAATCGGCCAGGGAAACGTATTTTGTCAGGATCCTGCCGGCATCGGTTTTTCCAAGGGTGTAGAACCTTTCCTCGTCAACAGTTCACAGGGGGCTAGCCCGGACTATTCACGAGGGGAGTTTTCCCTTTCCTTACAGAGATTACTGATAGATCACCAAAGTCTGTGCGAGACTTTGGCTCAACGGGAACCGAAAA
>JARGFV010000190.1 GCA_029210545.1 bacterium | reverse complement strand
AATCCGGGACTTTTCGCTCCACGGAAAGGGAAAAGCGTCGTTTTCCCTTTCCTTACAAATCAATGACTTACGGAGTGCGTCATTGATTTGGGCGCCCCACGCGGGGCGCGTTGATGGACTTTTTGCGAGTCCATCATCTTTTCAAATCCAGGGGTTGCCGGGAAACCAGCCAGGAGCCAGTTTGAGGTTCTCCGACAGGCTCCTGGACAGTATGCCAGAGGGGGAGGGGAATTCCAAATTCCATCCGTCTTCGCCCTTTCGACTAGCTCAGGGCCTTCGGCTTTCAGCTACGTCGTGACAAGGATCTCAAATTCCACAGGGTAACAAAACGCTGTCATCGCGAGCTGCGCCCCAGGCAAAGCGATCTCGGGTTTTTGGCGTAAGGCCTCAAAGGCTTATTTACCACGGACACGGATGACATGGAGAAAACCACGAAGTCATTGCGAACCATCTCTAAGTGACGCAATCTCGGGACAAACCGTGGCGTCACCCGTTTAAGGGGCAGTTCTCGCCTTTCGGACTTTTTGCGACCCTGTCAAGGTTGATGGAAAACCGGAACCTTCGCTCCGCTTTTTCCTTTGTCGATTGAAAACGGGCAGGCCATAAACTATAATTGACCCAAAAAGTAATGATTTTAAAGGTTTCGCATTCCGTATTTTGGATCTTGGATCTTGGGTTTTTTGGGAATTTGAAATCTGAGATCTGAAATACATTTTTCTCAAAGGGGGTCGATATGAGCAAAAAAATCATCCTGCTGGCGGTTCTGCTGGCCGCGGCGCTTTTCACCGCCGCGACGGCCATGGCTGCCGAAACGGTCGTCTTCGAGCCGGTGAGGGCACCTGCAAAGGGGCCGGATAATGCGCCGGTGACGATCATCGAGATCGCGGACTTCATGTGACCGTTCTGCAAGGAGGTCGGTCCGACCTTCAAAAGGATCAACGAGGAGTACAAGGGCAAGGTCCGCTTTGTGCTGGTGCCCTATATGAGAAAGTATTCCAACGATTCGAGGAACGCCGCCCTCGCGGCGTGGGCAGCCTGGGACCAGGGGAAGTTCTGGGAGATGCACGACCTGCTTTTCGAAAAGGCACCTGAATTGGACAGACCTGCCCTGGACGACCTGGCTCGCAAGCTGGGTCTCGACATGACCAGATTTACGAAAGCCGTGGACGAGATGACCCACCTGCCCGAGCTGCAGGAGAACCTGGACAGGGTCCACGATCTCGACGTATGGAGCACTCCCACCGTGATCATCAACGGCCGCATGATCAAGGGAGCCCAGCCCTACGAGAATTACAAGGAGGTTATTGACGCGGCACTGGGAAAAAAGAGCTCTTCCGGATACGGAGTGAAAATGATCGAATCCTTAATGAAGCTGATGGGTCCGCACTCGGCTCGTGCCGACGGGAGTACCTTCGGGCAGGGGAGTGTGCCCCTTTATGTAAAGGCGCCCAATCTGAAACCAACAAACCAGCCCGCTGTCGGCGAGGTGGCGCCGGACTTCACCCTGCCGTCCACTCAGGATACCAGCATTACCCTCAGCGATTTCAGGGGGAAAAAGAACGTTCTGCTGACCTTTCTGCCGGCGGCGTTCACACCCGTCTGAACGGGCCAGCTCTCCGCGTACGAGGAGCTGAAAGGCTTCTTCGCGGAGAACGACACCCAGGTGCTGGGTGTGCTGGCCGACAACATCCCGAGCCTCAAGGCCTGGTCCCAGGGGATCAACGTTTCTTTCCCTGTCCTGAGCGATTTCTGGCCCCACGGGTATGTATCTCTCAAGTACGATGTCCTGCGATCGGAAGGGATCGCGGAAAGGGCCATCTTCGTCATCGACAAGGAGGGGATCATCCGCTATATCGACATCCACGACATCAACGAGGACCCCGGGATGAACGCCATCATAAAGACGCTGGAGGAGATAGAGGGAAAGAAGTAAACAGTGAACAGTTTACAGTAGACAGTTTACTGCTAACAGTGTCTGCTTCTGGAATTAATTGGCTGTCGAGGGTTCTGCTCTGAAGTGTCGGGGGCTAACGGGGTCGTAACTTTGATAGAGTCGCAAAAAGTCCAATCCGGGACTTTTCGCTCCACGGAAAGGGAAAAGCGTCGTTTTCCCTTTC
>JARGFV010000189.1 GCA_029210545.1 bacterium | reverse complement strand
ATCAATGACTTACGGAGTGAGTCATTGATTTGGGCGCCCCGCGCGGGGCGCGTTGATGGACTTTTTGCGAGTCCATCCACCTTCCTCCTTCCACCTTCCCGATTCCTGATATACACTGCTCGACCATGAGACCCGGTACCAAAAACAGGAGCGGCATGGCCGCCGCAACGGCCGCCATAACTGTTGAGAACATCGGAACGTATACTGTCGCCACGGGTGTGAACCTGCGTGAGGCCCTGCGCATGCAGGGGCTGTACATCGACGGCAGCTGCGGGGACAAGGGAACATGCGGACGCTGTATCGTCCGGATCCTTTCCGGTGACGCCGGGCACCCGTCCCTGTCAGAAGCCGGGATGCTGGGCGCCGATCCGGTTGCACGTGACCGGAGACTGGCCTGCAGGGTGACTGTTACGGGTGACCTGTCTGTTGCCGTCGATCCGGAAAGGATCCTGGAGGTCGATCGGACCGGGCGCTGGAAGGAAATCCAGGATTCCCCGCTTTTCGACCCTGCCCGACTGGACCTGGATGGCGACGGATATGGTGTCGCCATGGATCTCGGTACCACCTCCATTGCCGCGGCACTTTACGAACTTGCCACCGGCCGCCTCGTGGACATCCGCACTGCCGCCAACCCCCAGCTTCCATGGGGTGATGAGATCATTACGCGCCTGGAGGGAGCAGCGCGTGATCGCGATACGGCTGCCTTACTAAGGGACCTGCTGTGGGAAACCGTGAGAGGGATGGTAAGCAGCCTGGCCCGCAGGGGCAGCATTTCATCGGGCCGGATATCCCGGTTTGTCGCGGTGGCCAACAGCGCGGTGCATCATCTCGCTCTCGGTTTGGATGTCGAGCCCCTCCTGACCCCTCCTTTTGCCCCTGCCGTCAACGGAGCCGTCTCCTTCCCCGCGCACACCAGCCCCTTTGAGCTGCCGTGTGGAAAGGATGCCGTGGTGCATTTTGCACCCCTCATCGGCGGGTACGCAGGAAGCGATGCACTGGTGTCCCTGCTCGCGGCCCGCAGTACGGGGGTGCAGACAGGAGCTGTCATCGACGTCGGCACCAACACCGAGATCGCGGTCTGGGGGAAAGGAAAGGTCATGGTGGCCACGGCTCCATCGGGGCCGGCCTTCGAGGGTGGACATATCCGTTCCGGTATGAGGGCCGTAGAGGGTGCGGTGTGGCGTGTCGACCTGCTGGAGGACAGCGTCAGGTATCATGTCATAGGCGACGTCGAACCTCTGGGGATCTGTGGGACAGGGATCATCGATGCTGTGGCGGGGATGGTGTCCAGAAAGGTTGTGGACAGGTCCGGTCTCGTTAAGAAAGGGAGCCATCCTTCCCTGTCAGAGAAAGGCCTGCTCCTCAACGGTCCAAACGGTGTGTTCCTGGAACCGGTGGATGTGGCAACAATACAAAAAGCCAAGTCTGCCATCGCTGCCACGCTGCAGGTAGTTTTGAACTCGATGGGATTGAAGCCTTCGGAGTTGGAGAACGTTTATCTTGCCGGCGCCTTTGGGAGCAGGTTGAACGTGGAAAACGCTGTCAGGATAGGCCTTCTTCCGGAACTGCCCTCTGATCGATTTGAGAACGACAGGTATGTCTTGGCAGGTAACGCCGCACTGGTAGGAGCCTCCATGGCCCTCCTTTCATCCGAGAGCATGGAGGCGGCCCGGGAACTTGCAAGGGGGATTACCCACCTTAACGTGGCCGATGATCCGGAATTCCAGGAACTCTTTATTGAAAACCTGTACTTTCCGGAGCGCGAGCTTCATTGAAACGGGGTTATCGAAGACGGGATTATCGTTGACTTGCAGAAAGATCTCATCCAGATGATATCTAAATGTTAGCAGGAGAGTGATTAATTTCTGGCAGCTTGTTTTCCCAACGTATCCAGCGTGTACCCAGGTCTTTCATCCGGGAGATCCTGAAAGTTGCTGAGGACCCACGGGTCATCTCCTTTGCGGGCGGTTTGCCCAGTCCCGGCCTGTTCCCCGTTAAGCGGTTGGAAGGTGCGCTGTCAAAGATCCTTGCCGAGCGCGCCCCTGAAAGCCTTCAGTATGGATCAAGTGAAGGGCTGCCCGCCCTGCGGGAATGGATCTGTCAACGGTATAAAAAACGGTTCGGTTTGGAGGTCGACCCCGGTAACGTCCTCATCACCACCGGTTCACAACAGGGGCTGGACCTGGTTGGAAAAGTGCTCGTTGAAGATTCCGATAAGGTGGTGATGGAAAGACCGGGATACCTTGGCGCCATCCAGGCTTTTTCCCTCTACACAGGCAGCATCAGCCAGGTTGAACTGACGGGTGACGGGCCTGACCTCGATGATCTTGAAAGGCAGTTCAGGTCAGTAAACAGCAAGCTGTT
>JARGFV010000188.1 GCA_029210545.1 bacterium | reverse complement strand
AAAGGGAAAACGACGCTTTTCCCTTTCCGTGGAGCGAAAAGTCCCGGATTGGACTTTTTGCGACTCTATCATGTTTGATCTTATGAAAAGAAATGTCCCAGTCGGATTTCGGGTGAATATTATGGTTTTCTCCAACCGTCATGTTTGTTAGAATCCCTGGAATATGAACTGAAGGAAACAGAACCTTTTTCTGTGGGGGAGTATCCTATGCGCCGATTCATGGTTTTACTGGCTATTGTCCTTGTCCTCGTATCCGTCACCGCCCACGCTGGTCCAAGCATCTCTGCAGGTGTCCAGACGGTGAGCTTCGGGGGTGACCTCGGGAAATGGTACGACATCCCCTCTGGCCCCGGCATCAACATCAACCTCATGTTCCCCGAGATCCTTGGCGTCGCCCTGGATTTTAACGCCGGACAGCGAAAGGTCGACGATGACAACGGTAACGAAGTCATCTACACTTGGCTGGAAGGCGGCCCGCGCATCCTTTTCGGCAAGGACGGTTCCAAGATCCGCCCCGATCTGTTCTTCGGCGTCGGCTCCTACGACCTGGAGATCGGACCTCTCGAGTGGGACACCGCCACCGGCGGCTATATCGGGTTCGGTTTCCAGGAGTACGCCACCGACGACTGGTTCGGCAGGCTGCAGATAAAGAGCGCCTACTGGAAGAGCGATACAAGCAACACCGATGGCGCTACCCTGAATATAGCTCTCATGATGGGCTACGAATTTTAAATTTAAAATTGGCTCACCTGATAAAAAGGGTCCCTCAGGGGACCCTTTTTTTTATGAGCCGATTTTAAATTGTGTGAACAATCTCCCTCTCTCTCATTTCCCCGCCAGCACATTTCAGGGGTGAAACTCAAGCTGTTCTGTTTCTTTTCCGCATTTAAAAATTAACCTGGAGGAACCTCTCCCGGTTAATTTTTAAATTAGCAGGCTCACCACACAAAGGGCGGCGATGATCATGAGAACGGGATCGACTTCCCTGACCTTGCCTATGAGAACCTTGATGAGGGTGTAGGAGATAAACCCGAAGACCAGCCCCTGGGCGATGGAGTAGGTCAGGGGCATGAGGACGAGGGTCAGGAAGGCCGGAACCCCTTCCTCGAAATCGTAAAAGTTGATCTGGCCGATCCCCCGCATCATGAAGATACCCACGATGATGAGGGCCGGGGCCGTCGCGTAAGCCTGGACCGAACCGATCACCGGGGTAAAGAACGCGGCGAGAAGAAACAGGATCCCGGTGGTGATGGCGGTGATACCCGTTCTGCCGCCCACGGCCACACCGGAGGCCGACTCGATGTAGGAGGTTGTGGTGCTGGTGCCGAGGATGGAGCCGAACACCGTGGCCACGGCGTCAGCCGACAGCATCTTCGGGAGACCCTTGATGTCCCCGTCCTTTTCCAGGCCCGCCTCACGGCAAACAGCCAGCAGGGTCCCGAGGCTGTCGAAAAGGTCCACGAACATGAAGGAGAAGATACTGGCCCACAGGGAGACCTTGAGGGCTCCGAGGATGTCCAGCTTGAACGCTACCGGGGCCATGCTCGGCGGCATGGAAACGAAACCTCCCGGGAAGGGGGAAACCTTGAAGATCATCCCCACGAGGGCCGTTGCCAGGATCCCGATGAGGATCGACCCCTTGATCTTGCGGATCTCCAGGACGATGATGAGCAATATCCCGAGAAGACCGAGGAGCACCGTTTTGCTCTTGACGTCACCCAGGCCCACCAAAACGGCGTCGCTGTTCACGATGAGGCCCAGGCCCTGCATGCCGATGAAGGCGATGAACAGGCCGATACCCACTGAGGTGGCGATCCTGAGGGAGGGCGGGATCGCCTTGACGACCCTCTCCCGGACACCGATGAATGTGAGGATGAGGAAGATGACACCCGAGATGAAGACCACCCCGAGGGCCTCCTGCCACGGCACCCCGGCCCCGATGACCAGGCTGAAGGCGAAGAAGGCATTCAGCCCCATTCCCGGAGCCATCATGATGGGAGCGTTGGCCCAGACGCCCATGAGGATGGAAGACAGCCCCGCTACCAGGCAGGTGACCGTGATGAGGGCTCCCTTGTCCATCCCGGCGGCCGACAGGATACCGGGGTTCACGAAGACGATGTAAGCCGCGGTGAGAAAGGTTGTGAGGCCGGCAATGACCTCTGTGCGTAAATCGGTACTGCGCTCGGAAAGCTTGAACCAGGATTCCAGCATTCCCCCCTCCTTTCCTTCTGGATTCAACCCTGTTTAACAGTGCTTGTTTAACACAGGGTAGAATCCGGAAGCAAATTTTTTTGAACGAGGATCCGTCGAAAAAACCGTCCGTAACCATATTGGAATCCTGAGGTTCAGAAACCTTCTCCAAACTGCAGCAA
>JARGFV010000187.1 GCA_029210545.1 bacterium | reverse complement strand
ACACAAGTTAAGAGAGTGGACTTTTTGCGTCTGGGCATTTGCCCCCTGACGCTCCTGTGGCTTGTGTCGGCAAACATTAAGCCACTCTCGGGAGTTGATGGGGGCTTGCCATTTCATGGGAGGATGACATGGAAAAAAGATGTGTTGCGATCCAGGAGGCCACGGCCGACACCGGGGACTATACGACCGGATATCTCCACGAGGTGACCGAGAACCTCATCGGGTCCGTCGTCACGATCGAGACTAGGGACAGTAACGGGATGAATGGGGAGGCCACCGGCGTCTTGGTAGAGATCCTCGACTAGTCCACAACCGGCCTTGGGCCGGTCGCTGGACCCGCCCTGCACAGTCTCCTCCTGGCTGTGTGGGGCGGGTAATTCACCCTCGGGAGCCACTTTTAGCAGCTTTTTAGCAGCTTTTAGCAGAACCTTTAGCAGCACTTTCTTCCCTGTAACGCGCATGGTTAAGCCATTTTAGCAGATTAGCAGGATTAGCAGGGGGTCACCTTTAGCAAACGTTTTCCCCTACCCTCTGGTAACCAGTATTATCAGCGTTTCATTTACCATCCAAACAGGCCAGGTCAGGCCGTTTCTCGTAACATAATTTAGATATAATTTAGATATAACCCATCTTAAAGAAAAAGGACCTACAGCAAAACGCTGTAAGTCCTTGATTTTGTTGGTCGGGGCGAGAGGATTTGAACCTCCGACCACCTGAACCCCATTCAGGTAATAACGTTGTTTCAGGCTCCACCAAACTGTAAACCCATACCCTTAAAAATAGCCGTAATGCGTTGACACATAACAGTTTTTACATTATTCTTGTGTTACAACCTGTTTCAAGTTCCACCAAAAAAACAGGGGATATTCTTTAGATATACTTTAGAGGTATACATACAGATTATATGGTTATTGTTTCCTGACTGCCTATCAGGTGGTCAAAACAATCAATATTTATAACATATTATTATTGTCAGGAATTATACTCTTATAGAGTAACTGCTACTTTGCTAAGGTCTGCTAAGCTGCTAATCGTGCTAATCTGCTAAAAACTAGTGTTTATGCGGGCTACAAGCCGATTTGCTCTGCTAAAAGTCTGCTAAAAGCTGCTAAAAAGCTGCTAAAAACGTGCTGAAAGCCTTACTGTGGGAGGTGAATCATGCGTTTTACGGTCAAAAAGCTCGATAGTTTACCCTCTTCTGTCACCGGATCTAAGGATTACGGGGAGCCTGGCGGCTTCAAGGTCCGGGTATACCCTGGCGGTCGGAAGGTCTTCTATTATGTCTACACCATAGAGGGGAAGACGTACTGGTTCAAGATTGGAGACTACGGAGACATCAGCCTTTCGGACGCGCGTTCGGAACGTGACGACCTGTCGGCCCAGGTGGCCCGTGCGAAGTTGGGGAAGTGTCTGCACCCTGTCGCTGCTCGGGAGGCCCAGAAGGTCAAGAAGCGTGGTGAGCCGACGTTGGCCGACCTTGCTGGCGAGTACATGACCAGGTGGGCGAAGGTCCACAAGAAGACGTGGATGGAGGACGAGCGCATTTTGGGCAAGGACGTTTTGCCCAGGTGGGGGAAACGGCTGGCCAAGGATATCACCCGGCGCGACGTCAGGCTGTTACTGGAGGACATCGGGGAACGTGGCCCTGTGATGAGCAACCGGACCCTGGCTTTATTGTCGAGGATGTTCCGTTTTGGTCTGGAGCGTGACGCAATTCCGGCCGACCCCACGCAATTGATCAAGCGCATATATAAGGAGAAGTCCAAGGAACGTTACCTGACCAGTGATGAGGTTAAAATTTTTTGGCGGGAGTTGGAGGAAACACCACGTATCAGCGAGCAGGTGAAGGACTGTCTCCGGTTGATTCTGTTGACCGGTCAACGTAGCGGTGAGGTTGTGGGTATGCGCAGGGAAGAGATCGACGGGGACTGGTGGAACATTCCAGGCGACAGGACCAAGAGCGGGCGGCCTCACCGGGTGTATCTGATCGACCCAGCCCTTCAGGTGGTGAACAGCCAGAAGAAGGGGGTGCCTTTTGTTTTCCCCTCCCCCGTCCAGGAGGAAGACAAGCCCCTGCAGCACCTAACGACACGTAGCCTTTCCCGCGCGTTGATCCGCGCGGACAACCTTAGCCTTGATAAGTTCGCGCCGCATGACCTGAGAAGGACACTTGCCACCGGCCTGGCAGAGTTGGGTGTTTCCAATTACACCATCGGGCAGATCCTCAATCACAGTGAGCGAACGGTGACTCATATTTATGACCGTTACGGCCACGACAAGGAAAAGCGGGAAGCCCTTCTGAAGTGGTCCCGGCACCTTAAAACACTGATCACCGGCAAGGCCCCGGAAAAGGTCGTCAAGCTGAAATAGGCAACCCTAAAGAAAAATAGTGCGGATATAATTTTTTTTTTGTTCTTGACAGGAGAACAATAATTTTGTATCTTATGTTCGAGGCTAGAACATGATACCCGCGACTCTTACAGAAATGCTCGAGATCTTTCACCGGCCTGGCATAGCTCCAGGCATGGCGAAATCGTCTATCCCCTCGCGTGTGGCCCAGGGCTTCACCCCTCCTGATTTTCTGGTCCAATCGCGTGGAGGGTTGCGGCAGGGGAAGCGCAATTTGTACGACCT
>JARGFV010000186.1 GCA_029210545.1 bacterium | reverse complement strand
ATTTGTAAGGAAAGGGAAAACCACGCTTTTCCCTTTCCGTGGAGCGAAAAGTCCCGGATTGGACTTTTTGCGACTCTGTCAAAGTTGGAATCAGGTTTTCGCCATTTTCGGCGAAAACCTCACATTTCCCTGCTCACCGCCACCTTCCCTGTCTTGGCGATCTCCTTGACCCCGAACGGTTTGATCAGCTTGATGAACGCGTCGATCTTGCCTTCGTCTCCGGTGACCTCGAAGGTGTACGTATTGGGAGAGACGTCGACGATCTTGCCCCGGAAGATCTCGTTGATCCTCAGGATATCCGCCTTTGTCTTTTCGGTGGCGTTGACCTTGATGAGGATCATCTCCCGGTCCACGAAGTGCAGGTCCGTCAGATCGGTGACCTTGATGACATCCACGAGCTTTCTCAGCTGCTTGATGACCTGCTCGATGATCCGGTCGTCGCCCCGTGTGACGATGGTCATCCGGGACACGCTGGCATCGATGGTCTCTCCGACACTTAGGCTTTCGATGTTGAACCCCCGGCCGGAAAAGAGCCCGGCCACCCTCGAAAGGACCCCGAACCTGTTTTCAACCGTCACGGAAATGGTGTGTTTCATCACTCACCTCTCACCCGTCCTGCAGCTTATCGAAAACCTGGTAACGCTGCCGGATACAGTAACCCCGATCAATGGAACACCATCAGGTAAAAACTCGAAATCGCCCTGACCTGCAGGTAACTTTTCCTACCTGACGGCCTTGAGCTTCTTTTCCTCTTTCTTTCCGGCCGGCCCGAAGATCATGTCGCTGGAGGCGGCGCCTGCCGGGACCATGGGGTAGACTCCCTCCTCGCGGTCCACCATGCAATCCACCACCACCGGCCCGTCATGCTCCATCATCTCCCTGAGCCCGGCGTCCACCTTTCCCTTCTCCTCGATCCTGATCCCCTTGACCCCGAAGGCCTCGGCGACCTTGACGAAATCAGGGTTTGAGACGAGGCAGGTGCCGGAATATCTGGCATCGTAGAACAGCTCCTGCCACTGCCGGACCATCCCCAGGAAACAGTTGTTGAGGATGAGGATCTTCACCGGAAGGTTGTGCTGGGCAACCGTGGTCAGTTCCTGGATGTTCATCTGGATACTGCCGTCACCGGCGATATCCACCACCAGGCGATCCGGGTAGGCGAACTGGGCTCCCATGGCAGCCGGGAACCCGTAACCCATGGTCCCGAGACCTCCGGAAGAGAGGAAGGTCCTGGGATGGTTGAACCGGTAGAACTGGGCCGCCCACATCTGGTTCTGCCCTACCTCGGTGGTGATGATGGCGTCGTCAGGCGCGAGTTTGCTGAGCCTTTCGATAACATACTGAGGCTTGATCAGGGAACTGCCCTTATCATAGGACAAGGGCCGCTCTTTACCCCACGCCTCCACCTGCTTGAGCCATTTCTCCCGGATCTCGTCCCAGACCGGCTTGTCCTTTTTCTGGAGCTTGTTCAGCTCTGTGAGAACCCCCTTGACGTCACCAACCACGGGGATATGGACGACGATGTTCTTGCTGATGGCCGAGGGATCGATGTCGACATGGACGATGCGCGCGTTGGGAGCGAACTTGGCCACGTTCCCGGTCACCCGGTCATCGAACCTGGCGCCGATGGCGATGATCAGGTCCGATGTGTGGATGGTCATGTTGGCCTGGTAGGTGCCGTGCATCCCCAGCATCCCCAGGAACAGTGGGCTCTTGCCCGGGAATCCGCCCAGTCCCAGCAGGGTGTTGGTCACCGGGATCTGGTTGTTTTCGGCAAAAGCGGTCAGCTCCTTGCCGGCGTTGGCCAGGATGACGCCACCGCCGGCGTAGATCACCGGACGCTTTGCCTTGCGGATCTCCGAAAGGACCCTCTTGATCTGTCCCTGATGCCCCTCGACCCTGGGCTTGTATCCGCGGATATCCACCTTGTCGGGTCGGAGGTACTTCCCCTTGCCTGCCAGGACATCCTTGGGCAGGTCCACCAGGACCGGACCCGGCCGGCCTGTTGCGGCGATGTGAAACGCCTCCTGGACGACACCGGGCAGATCCTCGGTCCTGGTCACCAGGTAACTGTGCTTGGTGACAGGTCTCGTGATCCCGATAATGTCGGCTTCCTGGAAAGCGTCGCCGCCGATCATGTGGGTGGGGACCTGGCCGGTAAAGGCCACCATGGGTACCGAGTCCATATGGGCGGTGGCGATCCCGGTGACCAGGTTGGTGGCCCCCGGCCCCGAAGTGGCCATACAGACCCCCACCTTCCCGGTGGCCCTCGCGTAGCCGTCGGCGGCGTGGGCGGCCGCCTGTTCGTGACGGGTCAGGACGTGCCGGACCCCACTTTTGAAAAGCGCGTCGTAAAAATCGAGCAGCACCCCGCCGGGGTAGCCGAACATGATCTCGACCCCCTCTTCTTTCAGGGCTTTCACCAACATCTGTGCTCCTGACATCTGCATATCAATTCTCCCGGCTATCTCACACGATCCGGTGTGACCGTCCCCCCGTGCCTGATGATCCCTGTATCGTTGCCAGGAGTCTGTGCCCTCCCTGTTAAAAAACAGGGAGGTTCTCCGACAGACTCCTAGCCCGGACTATTCACGAGGTTCTTTTCCGTTCCGGCGGCGTTGCTGAGTCGTTCGCTTGTGCGGAA
>JARGFV010000185.1 GCA_029210545.1 bacterium | reverse complement strand
AAGGAAAGGGAAAACGACGCTTTTCCCTTTCCGTGGAGCGAAAAGTCCCGGATTGGACTTTTTGCGACTCTATCAATCTTGAGACATTCAACTGCAAAGTGTCACCTCTTCTCCCTTCTCCCTGTTTTTATCCCCCTCTTCCCTCTTCCAGTGTCTTCTCCATGATCCCCCTCACCCGCTCTGAAAGATCGTCCCTGTCATCGTAGCTGAGTTCCTCAGTGGGAACAGGATCGTGGATGGTCATCTTAACCGCCGCGCTTCTGGCCCACAGGCTGCCCTTGGGCAGGGATCGCCGGGTCCCGGAAATGGTCACAGGCAGGATCGGGATACCTGTTTCGATGGCCATGACGAACGCACCCTTTTTGAAGGGTTTCAGGCCGCCGGTTTCGGACCGGGTCCCCTCGGGTGCCAGCACCAGGGAGACGCCCCGCTGACGGAGGTCCTTCCCGGCCGCATGGAGTCCGTTCATGGCCTTCAAGTGATTTTTCCTGTCGATGAGGAAGTGACCGGCACGCACCAGCGCGCTTCCGAAAAGGGGAACTTTCATCAACTCCACTTTGCCGATGAAACGCAACTGGAGCGGCAGGGCGTAGAGAATAACGGGGATATCCATATTGCTCTGGTGGTTCATGACGACGATATACGGATCGTCCAGGGATGGGATGCGCCCGGTCCCTTCCACCGTCACTCGGACATCAGCTAACCAGAGAACCAAGCGCGCCCAGCGGTGGGCCAGGGGCCCGTTGATCTTCCTTTCATCGACCCTCAGAAACAACATTACGGTAGCCGTGGCAGCGAGAAGGAGGATGGACAAAGGGATGAAAAGAAGGGATCGGGTCCCCACTAGCAGTGTGTCGAGAAACCTGCGCATCCCGCCTGCGCCGGGTATCAGGGCAGTGCCTGAAGGGCCCCCACAAGTTCAACGAAGGGGATCGGTTTGTTGAACGTTCTGAGCGCTCCGGCGTCCGTTGCCGAAAGAACCAGCCCGGAGGAGTCGTCAGCCGTGATGACCAGCACTGACAGGTCGGGGTCGAACTCCTTGGCCCTGCGGATAAGTTCCACACCGTTCATCTCCGGCATGATGAGATCGGTGATCAGGACGGATATGTCGTCCTTTGTGAGTATCTCAAGAGCCTCCGGGCCGGAGGAAGCCTCTACCGCGACAAACCCCTCGGCCTCGAGGTATTGCCGTACCGACCATCGAACCAGATGCTCATCATCCACGATCAAAATTTTTTTCATTTCCCCACCATCGTCAATAATGTCAACCTCAGCAAAAAGTCTCTTCGAGCCATTTTGCGAGGTGGCGCCAGGATAATCACGGTTAATCATAGCAAGCAAAATAGGGACCAAAAATGTTGAAATATCTGAAAGCAAAATCCGCTATATTTCAACATGTTACGCAAATTACGAATTCGTATTGGAAATATGTTGTGCTATTTAACACCAGGCTAGGTATTCTCACCCACTTTTATCGCCTGCTGAGCACAGGAAAAGACCGCCCATCGGGCGGTCTTTTTCGTTAAGCCTGAGGAAAAATTTAACGGTTTGGTTCTCACCCTTCACTGTAGTTTAACGATATCTCCCCGCTTGAAACCGGACCCCTCGATGCTTTCGGCGATGGAAAATTTGTCCGAGACCTGGACGACCCTGACTGCTCCCGCTCGTGTAATAGCGTTCCCCAGGGATAGCCCGGAGGCGGGATCGATGAGTTCCTCGCCCTTGGAATAGACAGTGAAAACCATGTCGGAACCGATGTTCATGTTCGCCCCGGCGTTGATGTAAACCTGTGATCCGTCAATTTTCACGACAGAGCCCTGCCATGTCTGCTCTTCCATGTTATCAACAACAAACCGGACAGCATCGGCCACAGCCAATCGGGTGGCTTTACCCAGGGCGGTTTTTTTGTAGGTGCTTCCCCCGAAGGCCACGCCGCTGAAAAAGGCGATGCCGCCGATCTTGCTGCTGGAGATCTTGCCCTCAGCCCGGTGGGACTGCAGGATCTGCCCGGTGGTGGCATCGATGAGGCGCATGTCAATGGCCACGTGGCCGGTGCTGGTCTTGCCTCCTATCCCTATACCGCTGACCATGATCCCTCCGCTTCCACCGCTCTCCTTTTCAATGAACTCGGTGATGGCTCCCTTGACCAGGACCTGGGCACCGAGCAGTTCACCGATCCGTGCCGCCGTTTCCTGCCGGACGCGGCCGGTTTCTCCGAGATCCTGTTCCGCCATCACCTCGTCAAGGGCACCACGTTCGATGACGATGAAGCGGTTGGTTTTCATGAGTTCGGTGATGATCATCTCTGTCATCCTCTCCTCGATGTTCCAGCTCCTGTCCCACCACCTGTTGCTCACCTTGTTGTCGAACTCCAGAACAGCGATTCTCTTCTTCGGCCCGTCGTACGGAGGGTAGCTGATCTCCTCTTCGGCCTGCACATTGGTGCTGCTCCCCGCGGTCTGGCATGAGGCCAGTGAGAGAGCCACGATCATTATCACTGCCAAACTTGATAACTTTTTCAACATGTTTTTAACCTCCGGTTAGAAACAGAATACAGAACTCATAACACAGAATACAGAATACAGAATACCCGAAATCCGCGATTGGTTTGGGCCGGCCTCCGGTCGGGGTGTCTGAGGGGTCTGTTTTTGACACGCCGGTCCTG
>JARGFV010000184.1 GCA_029210545.1 bacterium | reverse complement strand
CAGGGCGTCGGCCACCAGGTTGACCGGGGGAGTGTCGATGATCACCATGTCGTAATGCTCCCGAAGTCCGTCCAGAAGCTCCTTCATGGCGGGAGAGCCGAGGAGCTCGGCGGGGTTCGGGGGGATCTTGCCGGAAGTGAGAACCCGCAGGTCCTTGACGTGATCTTTCTTGATAGCATCCTGGAACGTCATCCTGTCCACCAGAACCTCTGACAGACCGGGCTTTTGTTCAACTCCCAGGACGACGTGCTGCTGCGGATGGCGCATGTCGGCATCGATTATCAGTGTTCTCTTGCCAAGGAGCGCCGAGAGAGCCGCCAGGTTGGCGACCACAAAACTCTTGCCGGCTCCCGGGCCCGGACTTGTGACCGCCACGATCTTGAGATCCTTTCCCTCCCTGGAGAAGAACAGGTTCGTCCGCAGCGTCCGGAAGGCCTCCGTAACGGGAGCGTACATCTCCTCGATGACGAGATGCGGTTTCTTCTCCTTCCTTCGGGTGTATGCCCTTTTCACGAAGGGGATGGTCCCGTATACGGGCACGCCCACCCTGGTTTCCAGGTCCTCGGTGTCCTTCACCGAATCGTCCAGGTACTCCCGGAAGAAGACAACGCCCACGCCCAGCATGAAGCCGAGGACCAGACCGAGCAGGAGGTTGCGCGCCTTTTGCGGCTTTACAGGCTTTATGGGGACCGTGGGGGGATCCACCACGCGGATGCCGGACACGGTGGACGCCTTGAGTATCCTCGTTTCCTGCTCCTTTTCCAGGAGGAAGGAGTAGATCTTCTCCTGAATGAGCACGTCCTTTGCCAGCCTGGCCAGGTTCCTCTCCACCTCCGGCAGGCGCGCCAGCTGGTCCCTGTAGTTGTCCAGGACGCCCCGGACCGCCTGTTCACGCCGGGACAGGCCGCTGCGGATGGCCGTGGCGGTGCTCCTGATCTGGCCGGCGACCAGCTCGATCTGGCTGTCGAGACTGCTCACGACCGGGTTCTGCGGCGTGTACTCCCTGAGCTGTTCCTCCCTCTGCCGCAGCATCAGTGAGAAGTCGGAGATGAGGGCGGCCAGCTCCGGCGACTGAATGTCCAGGGCGCTCATCCCGGCCGCTAAAGCCGCGGATCCCTTGTCCATGGAATCGAGAAGTGATGCCAGCCCCTCCTGCTGGACGTTGAGCCTGTTGATCTCCACCTCCACGTTCGAGACGCGTCCCACCAGGAGTTCGGCCTCCTGGGAGAGGGCCACCGTACCCGTCCGGACCTTGAAATCGTCCAGGAGGGTCTGGGAGCGGACCAGGTTGTCCTTCACCTGCTCAACCTGGCCGGTTATGAAATCCAGGGTGGCGATGGCATCCCGGGACGAATCGTCCACATCCCGGTTCACGTAGAGCCGGTTCATGGTTTCCAGGACGAGGGATGCCTTTTCAGCGTCGGTGGAGCGGTAGGTGAGCCGGACGACCCCCGTATTGCGGCCCACCTGGCTGACCTTGAGGTTTCCCAGCAGGCCGGCCGCGGCCACCCGCAGGTCGTTTTTGATGAGAACGAACCGGTTCCCGGTACGTCCGGCGTCCAAACTGACCTGAACGGCCACCCCGGCCCCTGTTGCCCTCTGACCGGCAGTGCCCTTCAGGAGTTCCCTGCCGTCGAAATACAGGGTGTAGCTTGCGGCATCCCTGTCGAAAACAAACTCCAGCTCCTTACCCAGCAGCTCCGCCGGCACGGAAAGTTCCTCGATGACGGGGCCCGTTGAAGGTTGGTCGTTGAACGTTGAACCCTTGTCCGCCCCCCCAGACAGCCGGGTGAGCAGGCCGGCCCTGGGGCGGACGAGGACTTCCATCCCCAGGGCCTTCGCCACTTCCGCGGCCAGGCTCCGGCTTTTGAGGACCTCCATCTCCGTCTCAACCTTGTTCGGCCCGGTGGAAAGGTTGGCCAGTTCACCGAGGATGGCCGCGCCCCTGGCTCCTTCACTGACCTGCAGCAGCGTTTCGGCCTCGTATACGGGCTGAACCACGAAGGTGTAGACGGCTGTCGTGACGAAAACAGCGGCAAAGACAGACACTGCGAGCTTCCAGCGCCGATGAAGGACCTTGATGTAGTCGCGGAGGTGGACCTCCTCTTCAAAATGCGAATTTTGCATTGGTGGCATGTTGTTAGGAGGATTGTTCATCGGGTCGTCTGCCCCTTAATGTAGATTTAAAGTATAGGCAATTGGCTTTAGGCAATGGGCAATGGGTGTAAAGTGCAGGCTATGGGCTAGAGGCAAGGGGCTATGGGTTAGAGGCTATAGTTAACAGCTGGCTATGGGCCAGGGGCCAGGGGTGAGATCCACCTCTCGCCCCTTGCCTCTCGCCCCTCGCCCCTCGCCTCTCGCCCCTCGCCTATTGCCTCTCGCCCCTTGCCCCTCGCCCCTTGCCTCTCGCCCCTCGCCAACCAAGCTTTTCAAATGTTTTAACGACCTCTCTGGGCCTCAGCACCGGGACGGTGGACATTACACGGCGACCTCGACCTGGCGAGTACTAACGGTAAGCGGCATCCCCTTCTCTGTTCGTACTTCAAGGCATTCTTTGATCGCTTCCCGAATATTACTCTCCGCTTCCGACTCAGTCTTACCCTGACTGACACAGCCCGGGATCGATGGACATTCGGCAATAAAGATGCCGTCTTCATCCTGAAACAGAGTTACAATAAATTTCATGATTCATTCTCCTTTTAATTCATCCACCAGACCTCAAGGTCATCAGCGAAAAAATCATGATACTATTTTGATAGAGTCGCAAAAAGTCCAATCCGGGACTTTTCGCTCCACGGAAAGGGAAAAGCGTGGTTTTCCCTTTCCTT
>JARGFV010000183.1 GCA_029210545.1 bacterium | reverse complement strand
CGGAGGATCCGGATCGTGTCCATGGCGTAATCACGCCGGTGGCGTGACTGAAAAGAGGCGGGTTACGTGTTCCTGAGGGGGAACTATACCCGAAATCCGTCGAAAACGCCCATTTGGTCGGGGCAGTACGGTTAACAGGTAACGTAGGGCGGCAAATTCAGCAGTGACATTGCCCCATACGCAAAAACACCCCCCTCAACGCGCCGACCGGAGGCCAGACAAAACCAATCTCGGATTTCGGGGGATTCCGGGTTCTTGTAGAAGGCGATGATGTAAGTTATAGTTCCGGATTGATTAAATGCTGATGGAAGAGGCTCGTCCTTGGAAATATACAAAACCGCTAAAAAATACCGCACCAGGCTTTCTGCTGTCATGGCCGTGCTGTTCCTGGTCCTGGCCCGGCCGACAGCTTCGACCCTCCTTTGGGGGCTGATCCTCATCGCCGCGGGCCAGACCATCCGTATCTGGTCTTCGGGCTATATTCACAAGAACGAGGTCCTCACGGTGACCGGGCCATACAGCCTGAGCCGCAACCCCCTTTACGTGGGCAGTTTCCTCATGGGTATGGGGTTCGTGGTGTGCATGGGGGTGCCCTGGCTTGCGATGGCTTTCCTGCTGTTTTTCGCGGGTGTTTACTGGTTTACCATCAGGTGGGAGGAGGACAAGCTCGAAAGATTCTTCTCCGAACAGTGGGACCGTTACCGTTCCCGGGTCCCCAGGTTCTTCCCCCTTCTAAGGTGGCCGGGATACCGCCGGGGACCGTTTGACTTGTCCCAGGTCGTCAGGAACAAGGAGATGCTCAACGCCACGGTCGTCGCGACGGTTTACGGGGTCCTCTGGATCAAGGCCCTGACGATGAATTGATGGCCATATAAAAAGTCCATCAAGCAGGATGCATGCACAGCGTGCATCCTGCTAGGAGTGAAAATGAAAACATTTCTGGAAAAGGGGACGGAACTTCTCGCCCGGCTCGAGGGTAAAAAAGTCCTCGTGATCGGCGACCTCATGATCGACGAGTACATCTGGGGCGGGGTGACGAGAATATCGCCCGAGGCGCCGGTCCCCATCGTCGGGGTCACCAGTGAGACCCTGCGGCCGGGAGGGGCGGCCAACGTCGCGAGCAACATCTTTTCCCTCAAGGGGAAAGTGGAGCTCTGCGGCGTGCTGGGTGACGACCAGATGGGGCGGTGGCTCAAGGGCGAAATGGGGAAAAAGGGTACCGGAACGCGGGGGATCATTTCCGTGCCGGGCCGGCCCACCACCGTCAAGACGAGGGTGATCGCCCATAACCAGCAGGTCGTGAGGGTCGACAAGGAGGTGACTTATCCCCTGGATCAGAAGGACGAAAATCTGCTCCTCGCTTCCGCAGGATCGTTCCTGCCCCAGTGCGGCTGCGTGGTTATCAGCGACTACGCCAAGGGGGTCATCACTCCCACCCTTGTCAGGCAGTTGGTTGCCATAGCCGGAAAGGCAGGCGTACCGGTGGCCGTGGACCCCAAGGTCCAGCACTTTTCCACCTATCGGGGCGTATCGGTCCTCACGCCAAACCTCCTGGAAGCCGCGGCGGGGGCCGGGATGGTCATCGACAGCATGGACGCCCTCGTGGAGGCAGGTCGACGGATCGTGGAAAAGCTCGGGTGCGCTCATCTCCTTATCACGCGCGGGGACCAGGGGATGACGCTTTTTTCAGGAATGGACGAAGTCACCCACATCCCGGCGTTGGGCCGTCATGTCTTCGACGTGACCGGGGCCGGGGATACCGTTATCTCCACTTTGTCCCTGGCAATGGCGGCAGGGCTCCCCATGGCCGACGGCGCTTACCTTTCAAACGTCGCGGCAGGGATCGTCGTGGGCGAGGTCGGCACCGTGGCCGTTACCGTTGAGCAGATGCAGGCCCGTTTCAGGGAGATCGGGGACTCGAGCCGTTGACGGACTTAATGAAGGCCGTGGTGGTCATACCTGCGAGGTACGGCTCGACGCGGTTCCCGGGAAAGCCCCTGGCCGACCTGGACGGGAAGCCCCTCATCGAGCACGTCTACCGGAGAGCCTGCCTGGCCGATGTCGAGGATGTCATCGTGGCGACGGATGACAGGCGGATCGAGGAAGCGGTCCTTGGTTTCGGCGGCAGGTGCGTCATGACCGGCAGCAGTCACCGGAGCGGTTCGGATCGCCTGGGAGAGGTGGCCCGTGGTCTGGACGCCGGGATCATCGTCAACGTCCAGGGTGACGAGCCTCTCATCGACCCGGAGGTCATCGATGCCGTCATCGCTCCCCTGCGGGGTGCTGCTCCTCCAGACATCGCCACGGTGGCAGTCCCGATCAACGACAACGATCATTACGGGGACAGGCATGTGGTGAAGGTGGTGACGGACTCGGAAGGGACGGCCCTGTACTTTTCCAGGTCCCCCATCCCCCACGGCTGGAAACCGGGAGAAGGCGCCGCCCTGAGGCACGTGGGTATCTACGCTTACACAAAAGAGTCGCTTCTGCGTTTCGTGACTCTTTCGCCGGGGAAACTTGAGGTCCTGGAGGACCTCGAGCAGCTCCGTGCCCTGGAGAACGGGATGAGGATCGCGGTCGTTACAAGGGAAGGGTTTACCGGCATCGGCGTGGACCGGCCGGAGGACCTGGAGAGGGTCCTGAAGATAATGCTCGAAGAGACTTTTTGACATGTTTCGGCCGAGCGGCGCAAAGGCAAGTTTTTCACCACGGAGACACGGAGAAAGGCGGAGAAAACCTGGATCCAGGTGGAGCACAGGCATGTGCCGCTACAGCTCGAAAGTGCGTTCACCACAGAGGTCACAGAGAGCACAGAGGAAGGCGCTAAC
>JARGFV010000182.1 GCA_029210545.1 bacterium | reverse complement strand
ACGCGCCTGCTTTCATCGGTCATTGATTTGGGCGCCCCGCGCGGGGCGCGTTGATGGACTTTTTGCGAGTCCATCAACCTTCACATCAATACTGTGCCGGCTTCCCTGTATTCCTTGAAACGTATGCGGAAAAAGACCCCACCGTCATTGTTTACCTTGAGAGTGCCCCCCAGCTGCTCGACCAGGATCCTCACCAGCTTCAGACCCAGGGAACCGGATCGGTAAAGGTCCACGCCATCCGGAAAGCCCACACCGTCGTCGCAGACGATCAGCTCATAGGTTTTTTCTCCGTTCAGCTTCCGGAAGCTGACGCGGATCTCCCCGGCACGGCCCCCGGGAAAGGCGTGCTTGATCGCATTGGATATCAGTTCGTTGACGATGAGCCCACAGGGGATGGCCGTATCCACGACCATGGATGTCGGTTCGGCATCCAGCACGAACCCGACCTTCCCTCCCTTCATCCCGTAGGAGACGAAAAGGTTCTGGGCCAGATGCCGGATGTAATCCCCGAAGTTGATCCTGGAAAGGTCCCTCGCCTGGTATAGCTTCTCGTGGATAAGCGCCATGGAAATGACCCGGTTCTGGCTATCCTTGTACACACCGCGGCTGGCCTCGTCGTTAATGTAGCGTGCCTGCAGGTTGAGCAGGCCGGAGATGACCTGGAGGTTGTTTTTGACGCGATGGTGGATCTCACGCAGGAGGGTCTCCTTCTCTTCCAGAGACCTGCGGACGGTGGTCTCCGCCTGCTTGAGGCGCATGATATCCCTCACGATCGCCAGGATCAGCGGCTCCCCCTGGAGCCGGATAACCCTGCCCGAGATCAAAACGGGCCGCACAATGCCGCCGGCACAGGCAAAGTCCGCCTCGAAGCTCTCGGCAAAACCTTGCGATTTCAGGATGTCCCTGAACACCTCGCGAGAGTGACGGTCCTTCCAGAGGCCGAGTTCCAGCGACGTGTGCCCTATGGCATCCTCCCTGTTTAAACCGAGCATTTTCAGGAAGCTGTCGTTGATATCCACAAAACAGCCGTCCTCCAGGCTGGTGAGGGAGATGCATTCGGGATTGGCGTAGAAAACGGTGCGGAAACGTTCCTCGGACTCCTGAAGCGCCTGCTCGATGATCTTCTGATCGGTGACGTCCACGATGTTGCCAAGGGATGTGGGTTTGCCGTCCCAGGTGATGAGCGATCCGATGATGTCCAGGTAACACTCTGTCCCGTCCTTTCGCTTGACACGGACGGTGTAGCGGTCGTCCGCCGGTAGCCCGGCGGGGCGGTTCGTCATGTTCCTCTCCATGAGATGGGCGTCTTCGGAATGAAGGAACTCAAGGGGCGAACGTCCGACCATTTCCTCAACGGACCGGCCGCAGATCTTGGCCAGGCGGGGACTGGCGTAGATGAGCTTTCCGCCCTGGGTCAGGCTGACGCCGGCATGGCTTTTTTCCACGAGCAGCTTGTACCGTTCCTCGGACTCCTTCAGCGCCTGCTCGATGATCTTCTGATCGGTGACGTCCACGATGTTGCCCAGGGACGCCGGTTTTCCGCACCAGGTCACGCGCGACCAGATGATGTCCAGGTACCTGGTGCTCCCATCGGCATGCAGGGCCCGCACCGTGTAGCGCTCTTCGACCGGCTGGCCGGCCGATCGTAACAGCATGTTCCTCTCCATGATGGCTACATCTTCCGGAAGAAGGAACTCCAGCGGCGAACGCCCGATCATCTCGTCGACCGTGTGTCCCCTGATCTCCGCCAGCCTCTCGCTGACGAAGACAAACTTGCCGTCCTGGACGACGCTGATGCCGGCGTGGCTGTTTTCAACAAGGCCGCGGTAGCGCTCCCCGGATTCTCGCAGGACTCGCTCTGACCGGGTCTGGATGAAGGAGACCGGGACCAGAGACCAGGCCACGGCCCACAGGACCTCCAGGAAATCCTTGACCGAACCGGGCAACACGGATGTCCCGACCCTTTCCATAAAACCCAAAACGCCGTGCACCACGGCCAGGCAGAGAAGAATGATGAAAGCTGTCAGGGTGTTCCGGCCCAGGCGTCCCCGTCCGAAAAACAGGACCGCTATAAGAGCCGTCGCGGAACCGGTCAAAGCCAGGAAGTCGAGGATGCCGACGGGACTCACGGCTCTTCCTCACTGGCGGCAACCAGCGCCTTGATCGCCCAGATGGCTATTAGGAAAGAGGAAAGCATATATGCGGTGTGTTCCAGGACGTTAAAGGTCCGGGGGAGAAACAGACCTTCCAGAACGGTGAAGGCCCAGGCGATATAAAGGTAAAAATAGGCGGCGAGCAGCCATCTCCACGACGGTACGGATTGCGCCAGCACCCTGCGCTTTATGAATACGAAGACAACCCCGACGGTGCCGATGAGAAGTGTTATGACCTCGTTTTCCTGAAACATCCCCCCCCCTTGAGATCCTGAACGGCAACCAGGCCCCGCACAACCGCCGATCCGGCAGCGTCACCGGTCGGAAAAAAAGAATCCCTCTTATTCTAATACATCAGAAGAAACGGGATTACAAATGTGAATTTGACTGATCCCCCTATTTTGCCGTCATGTACCCCCGGCAAAGCCGGGGGGTTTCCCTAGGTACTAAAATTTTGATTGGTTCTATTTTTGAGATTTTGGGGATAAAAAACCTTGTTGGCATCGGGCTTCCCGATCTGGTGGACGGTTCTGAAAACAGCGGGTTACGTGTTCCTGAGGGGGAACCATACCCGAAATCCGCAAGGAAGGCCCGTTTGGTCGGGACTTCGGGGTCGGAGGGTGGCGTCGATGCCGAAAAGTCCAGGTACCAGGACCGGCGTGTCAGAAACAGACCCCTCAGACACCCCGACCGGA
>JARGFV010000181.1 GCA_029210545.1 bacterium | reverse complement strand
AGGAAAGGGAAAACGACGCTTTTCCCTTTCCGTGGAGCGAAAAGTCCCGGATTGGACTTTTTGCGACTCTATCATTGATGGAAGCTGAAAGATAAACGGAGCGAGCCATGACCGAGTTCAAACTCGATGAGTTGAGAAAGATCCAGGCCGAGGCCTGCAAGACCTTCGGGAACCCCAAAAGGCTCCTTATCGTGGAAACGCTCTGGGACAAGGAGCTGTCCTATTCAACGCTCATGCAGAAAACCGGGCTCGACAAGGTCACCCTCACACAACAGACCACATACATGCGCCGGAAAGGGATCCTTGTCAGCAGGCGCGTAGGCGGCACTCTCATGCTCGCGGTAGCCAACACCAAGATCCTGACTGCTTTCGGTCTCATGAGAGAGGTGGTCATCGACAAGATAAAAAAGGACCACGAACTGCTGTCTGTCGTCTCTCGCTAGGAGTCTGTCGGACTATCCGTTTCAGACTCCTAGCAGCGTGTCGGAAAAGTCCGACACGTTGCTGGCCCGGGTTTCAACCCGGCGCTCAACTGGACACGGGGTACTGAATAAGTTAAATTGCACGGACATTCCCATCCATTGCTGGGAACGGGACGGCCGGAAACGGTCGTCCCGCATTTTTTACCCTGGGCTAACCGTTTCAGAAGCCCGGGGCAAAAAGATCGGGAGAAGGCAGTTGGAAACGACAGGAAGGAGGCAGAAGGGAATCGAGGGGACGATTCTACTTTGGACCTTGGACCTTGGACCTTGGACCTTTATATATGGTTCCCCTCCACTTCACCCCGCCCCTGAGATGGTAAAGCACCGCTGATCTGACGATGGCCCACACCATGAGAAACGACCCCGCGGGGAAGGTGACAAAATACAGCCAGGACGCTCCCGTACCACGGGCTGCCAATCCGTAAAGAGCGGCAAAGCTCAGCCACACTCCGTACCCTCCGATCGCGGAGATCCCAAGGAGCCCTCTCAAGCCGGGACGGTACAGGAGCGAGGCGAAAAAGGGGATCCAGGTGACGGCCAGAAGGCCCAGACAGCCGAAGAGGGTCCTGACCGGTTTGAATTCGAAGGCTGCGTAGGCGTTTTTCTCAAGACCGGTCACCAACCCCGTGATACCCTCGTGCCAGCGGACACTCACACACCTTTCCGCGGAGACGACCCCTTGCCGCCCCCCGGTTTTTTTCATGAGTTTGCCGAGCATAAGGTCGTCCACCACCTCATTTTTGAGGGCCGCATGGGTGCCTGCCCTCTCGTAGGCGCCCCGCCGAACCATGTTGAATGCCCCTATGCCCGCGTAGAAAGGGGATCCCGGGACGGAAGCCCTCCATATCCTGTACCTGGACACGAGGAGAATGGAGAAGAAGGGGACGAAGACGCGCTCCCAGAACCCCACGGTGATAACCCGGGGAGTGGCTACAAGGTGGTCGAGGCCGTCCCTTTCGCAAAGGGCCAGCGCCCTGGCCAGACATCCGGGCTGGAACACCACGTCGGCGTCGGTGAACAGGAGAAAGGTCCCCGAGGCCTCTTCGAACCCTTTCTGGAGGGCGTGGTTCTTGCCCAGCCAGTCCTCCGGAACATCCCTGATCCTCAAGACCTTGAGACGGTGATCGGACCGGGCGATGCCTGAGGCGATCAAACCCGTGTCGTCCGAGGATCGGTCGTCCACCAGGATCGCCTCCCCCCCGGGCGGCAGGGCGGCCATCACGCTGGCCAGGGCCTCGGGCAGAGCTGCCCCCTCATCCCGGGCGGGGATGATGACCGACAACGTGACCCCGCCGGACCTTTCCGATACCTGGCCTGGCGGCAGGTCTGAAAGGTTCTCGCCCAGCCGCCCCGCAACCCACCACTCGACGGCCAGTTCCAGCCACCACAGGAAGGACAGCGAGCATATTGCCAGGATAAGGATATCCACGATTGAACCTCCGGATCATTAAAGCTAACATATTTAAATAGGATCTCACACAAGCTCCCCTTGTCCGGCTTCCTGCGGCCGTTTCGGGGACGGAAAACCAGGAGATTGTTCATGACGAGACTTTCGACCCGTATCTGTACGCTGGCGGCCGTGTTGTGCCTTGCCGCAGCACCCGCCCACGCCGGCAGCCCGGTGCCGGCCGCCAAAAACGGCCATTACGTCTCCAACATCCAGTACACGGGAGGGACGGGGACCGGGCACACCCTCGCGCAGATCAGGTGGGGGGACCATAGGAAGTTCGAGCGCATCGTCCTCGAGTTCGCCGGCGATCCCACCGGGGACGATCTCCCCCGCATGAAGGTGGAGACAGAATATTATCCCATGCGGCTGGCCATCCGGCTCCCCGGGGCGCCGGAAAGGGGGGTGAGCCTGTTCACCGACCCTGCCCCGTTCCGCAAGAGCAGCCTCATCACGAGGGTGGACACCTTCGACGTCTGCGGCGGCGGCCAGCTCCTGTCAGTGGTTCCAGCCCGTCCGGTGGAGTTTGAGATCTTCACCATGACCAACCCTCCCCGCCTGGTCATCGACATCATCCTGAGCCGCATGGACCCCATGCGCGAAGAAACCAAGTACTCGATGAGGACACTTCCCCTTTACGGGGACCAAGTCTGCATTCTGCTGGACGAGGCCGCCAACGTGGGAATCACTCCACGGTTGATCACGGACGCCAACGGGAACATCTTCGGTGAGCTGGGATTATACGACGAGGCAGACAAGGCGTTTGCCTCGGCGGCACGCCTCGGTGAAACCATCGGGAAACAGTTCACCCTACAGGTCAAGGCCAGGGGGATGATGGAAGCTCCCGCTGCTCTTCCCTAGCCTGCTTTATTCATGATGCAAATGAGATGTCAGCTAACTGTGTGGCAATTAAAGATGATGACTTCGCAAAAAGTCATCAACGC
>JARGFV010000180.1 GCA_029210545.1 bacterium | reverse complement strand
GGAAAGGGAAAACGACGCTTTTCCCTTTCCGTGGAGCGAAAAGTCCCGGATTGGACTTTTTGCGACTCTATCAAAGTTCGGCCGGTTCGAGGAAGACCGGTTCAACCTCTCCTGGAACTGGCCGTCATTTTTTTTCGGACCCCTTCGCTATTTCGTCAAGGGAATGTGGAAAGAAGGCATCTTTTACACCCTGTGCCTGGGTTTTTTCGCAGGTATCCTTTCCGGGTTCATGTTCCGGGACGCCCTGCTCTGGTACCTGCTGGGCGGCACGGTATTCGGGACCCTGGGATCACACGACTACTACCGGTTCTGCCTGAAGTACCGGGACGACATCCCTGGTGCCGGAAAGGCAAGGGCGATAGGGATGATAAGCTTCTGGCTGATCCTGCTGAGCCCTTTGATCCTGGCTTTCCTGGTATGGGTCAGGTTTTCCTGGTAGATACGGCTGCCGCTCCGACCCCGTGGGTTGTCCCACGGCCCCCGTTACAGCTTCAGATCATCGCTCCTGTCGCTGTTGACATTGTGGAGCTTGAGGATCTTCTGGTTCTCTTTCCTGGTTTTGACCAGGTCCAGGACCACGATCTCTCCCGTTTCCATGACGATCTTGAGGCGGGGTCCCTTCGCTTCCTCGATGAGACGCACAAGGTGCTTGAGGTCTTTCACTGGTTTACCCTGTACCGTACTCACGATAATGTCCACCAGGGCCTGATATCCCTTGTTGAGGGCAGCCGGCAGAACCTTTGACAGGAGTACAATCTGGTCGCGATCCTTTGTCCTGAAGTTGTGGAAGTAGGCGTAGTAGTCCAGGTCCGTGTTGTAGCAGCTTTCCACCGCCTGTTTGGAAAAGTACAGGTAGTCGCTTGTCAGGGGTTGAAAGACGAGGCCGCCGAAAACAAAATAGCTCTGACCGAATTGAGTGAAATTACCGGGAACCAGGGGGGGATGACCACCGCCGGTGAAGGCTGTTTTTATTCGTTTTCCTTTACGGAGAAGAGTGAAGGTGATCTCCTCCCCGACCTGTTTGCCATGGAGGGGGTAATCGGTCCTGACGCGACCAAGTCCAGGAACGTTGATGGTCAGGTCTTCCGCAACGGGATAGCCGTCTATCTCGAGGATCACATCCTCCGGGTTGATCACTCCGTAGGCCGGTGTTCCCACTCCGACCTCTCTTACAAGCGCGCCGGTTTCATCTCCCTTCAGTCCGTACTCTTCGCGCAGAGCCTCGTTTTCCAGGGTTTGAATACCGATATCGAGGTCGGGGAAACCGTCGTAACGGCCGTCCCGGATGTCAACCAGCACGTGGTTTACGATCTCCGCCGGGATGATATACCCGATGTTCTCCGCCCCGCCCAGGGTCTGCAATGCGATCCCCACCAGCTTGCCTCCGGTGACCACGGGCCCTCCACTGTTGCCGTTGTTGATTGCAGCGTCTACCTGGACAAGAAGAAGATCCCTCCACGAGTGGGAATACGTGGAGATCTCAATCCGTGACACGATCCCGGCTGTGGCCGAAAGCGTATCGCCGCCTTCGGGGAACCCGTACACCTTGACCTGGTCCTCTATGCCGGGGCTTTTGCCCATGGGAATGGGACGGCTTCCCTCGAAAAAGGCCGGGTCATCCACGGCGAGGATGGCAAGATCACAGTCGTGGGCGAAGAATTCGACCTCGGCGGAGTATTTCCGCGTATGGTCCCGCCTCTTTACTTCGATGCTCAGGTAGTCGGTAACCACGTGGGCCGCTGTGAGAATGCGGTTTCCCTCAATGATCACGCCCGTCCCGAAATACAGCTGGGCTCCCTGTCCCTGCCAGGGTGAAAAGACGTCGATGGCGTTCGTTTGAACGAAGATTTGTACGACGCTGGTGCTGATGTCAGCCGGGGAGGCCGTCTCGCAGCTTCCGGTTCCGGGAAGGTATACAAGGACCGTAAGGCAAAGCAACATGGACAGGGCGATGTGGGGTGATCGGTACATGACGACCTCCGGCTTCCGGAACAGGCATGGTTTGGATCGGTTTTTACGAATCTGGAAGTTGATGGACTTTTCGCGACTCTTCCGATGTTAATAAATATGGGCAGGGTAATCCAGCTGTTTCTGAGGTTGCCGTCGCGTCTGCCCGCCATAGTCACACCTTCCTGCCGCGGTTTCCACCGTTTTTACCTGACCTCGCGGTTTGACCGGCCCCGGGATCGCCCTCCGGGAGGTATAATTATCATGAGGGAGTGGCGGTCCAGGAATGCCTCAGGGGCGTGGCCGGGGAGGTGCGGACATGGCGAAGTGGAAGTCCGGACGGGTAGACAGGATGAGGTTAAAGGGGGGTAAGGATCCCTACAAACTGACGGAAAAGCCGCCCGGGGGAGCGATGTGCCGGGACTGCGGCGCGACGGTGATGGGGGGCCGGTGGACGTGGGGCGCCCCATCGGGGGAGACTGTCAGCACGGTCTGTCCGGCGTGCCGGAGGATACGGGACAGCTATCCGGCCGGGTACCTTGCCCTCGAAGGGCCGTTTTTCACGGAGAACCGCCAGGAGATCATGAACCTGGTGGGCAATGTGGCGGAAGCGGAAAAGGGGGAGCACCCGCTGGAAAGGGTCATGGCCATCGAGGAGGATGGCGGGGCCACCGTCATTACCACCACCGGCGTGCACATCGCCCGCCGCCTGGGCGACTCCGTCCAGCGGTCCTATCGCGGAGAACTGACGGTCAACTACGAAGACGGTGAAAAGCGGGTGCGCGTGAACTGGGCAAGATGAGGCGGATATCCCGCGGGAAAAGTTGGGGCCTGGGAGGGAGTTTAACCGTGTCCTGCTTTACTAGCCCGGACTATTCACGAGGTTCTTTTCCGTTCCGGCGGCGTTGCTGAGTCGTTCGCTTGTGCGGAATACT
>JARGFV010000179.1 GCA_029210545.1 bacterium | reverse complement strand
GGAAAGGGAAAACGACGCTTTTCCCTTTCCGTGGAGCGAAAAGTCCCGGATTGGACTTTTTGCGACCCTATCAAAAATGGAAAAGAGAGAAAAGATTTTGATATGAGATCTGAGATTCAGAAAAATACAGGCCCCGGGTCGGAAGGCAGCCCGCTGCTTCGTTCGGGGAGGCTGGCCTGGCAGGTCCTTGTCCACCCGGTCACCTTCGTGGTGATCACCATCTTGTGGTGCGTGGATCTTGCCGGGGGCTCTATTGCGGCCTATTTCAACGATCCGAATTTCTGGCAGAAGATGGACGCCTATCCCTTCAGGGTCTGGATGCAGCAGGCCGCGCCGAAGACTTTCCCCGTGTCCCTCTGGCTTTACGTTCTCGTTGTCCTCTCTTATATCATGGTCATCAGCCTTTTCCTGTGTACCGTCAACTGGTTCCTGAAAAGGAGGAAGAAGCTCAAGGGGTACGGAGAGGTTCTCGTCCACCTGGGGTTTCTCCTCATCTTCGCCGGTTTCGTTCTCGGAAGCTCTCTCGGCTCACGTACGAGGGTGGTCCTTGAAGCGGGACAGGTCGTGCCGGTGGAGGAGATGGGGGTCTCCCTGAGGCTGGACGGTCTCGAGGTGGTACAGTCCCCCGGCGGCCGGGCCATGGACACTCTCAGCGACATGACTTTGATGGAAGGCGGCCGGGAAGTTGCGGCGGGAACGATCAGGACAAACCATCCCCTTGTTCACGGCAGCACTGTGATCTATCCGCCGGAGGATTACGAAATGGGGATAACCGGCGGAGTTGTGGGGACCTCTTCATCCGGGGTGGTTACCCTCCAAAGTGGCGTGCCGGCCCCCCTCTCTCGTGGCCGGACCCTCTGGCTGGGCGGCGTCCTCCAGAAGGGCCAGAGCCGCGGGAGTGCCCTGGGACCGGGCATCCTGGTCCAGCTCAAGGATGCAGCCGGACGTGTCTCGGGTTCGGCATACCTGTCGGATGCGCCCGGGATGGGCAGTTCCGCTTCCCTGGCGGGAGAGCGGCTCACCCTCGGGCAGCTGGTGCGGTCCGCAAGGGGTGTGTACCGGGTTCACCACGACCCTGGCGTGTGGCTGGTCTTCCTGGGGACCATCATCCTGGCCCTGGGAACCGTGTGGGCATTGATGGTGTATTTGGGGATAATAAAGGACGAATGATGGAGGAGGAAGGAGGAAGAAAACCGTTTTGTCTTCATCCTGCATCCTTCTCTATTCATCCTTCCGGAGTGATTACTGTGACTGAGACTGTGATTTTCCCCCCGGACTGGAACCAGATCGACACCGTCCTCCTGGACATGGACGGGACGCTGCTGGACAAGTCCTTCGACGACCATTTCTGGGAAGAGTACGTTCCATCACGGTATGCGGAGCAGTTCGGGGTTTCCGAAAAGGAGGCCAGGGACAAGCTGCTGTCGCTGTACCGGTCCCAGGAGGAGACCCTCAACTGGACCAGCCTGGACTACTGGACCGAACAGCTGGGACTGGACATCCTCGACCTGAAACGGCAGGTGGATCATCTCATCACGGTCCATCCCTTCGTCGTCGGGTTCCTGGATCGTGTGCGGGAGGCCGGGAAGAAGGTTTACCTCGTCACCAACGCCCACGGCAAGACCCTGGACCTCAAGATGGGGAAGACTGCCCTGGCCGGCAAGTTCGACGGGATCACCACCGCCCACGACATCGGCATGCCCAAGGAGGAACCAGGGTTCTGGAGGGAACTGAGGAGGAAGGTTCCCTTCGACCCTGAAAGGACCCTGCTTGGGGAGGATACCGAGGCGGTCCTGATCTCGGCCCGCCGGTTCGGTATCCGTTTCCTGGTCTTCGTTTCGAACTCGAGCAGCGCCAAACCGCCCAGGGGTTCGGACAGCTTTTTCTCCATCGAGAGGTTTGTGGAGATCATGCCGGAATAGGGGCAATTCCAGATTCCAAATTTCAAATTCCAAAGGTACACTGCGCTATTATGTATTTTTACCGCAAAGTTGACGCTCTGTTCCTTGTTGTTTTTGGAATGTGGAATACAGAATTTGAAATCTATGGCTACGAACAAGCCCGATAAACACTTCTCCCGCAAACGGGTCAAGTGGGCCCGGGACCACTCACTCCTCGTCTTCAGGACCCTCCGCGAGGAGCGTAACCGGGTCCAGATAGACCGGCTCCAGAGGAAGCATTTCGGAGCGTGGTCCGACGGGTTCTCTTCCCTGGAAAAATGCCGCGGGCGTGTGATGATATGCCTGCTGGGCAAGACCGTGATCGGGTATCAGGCTATCCAGCCTTACTCGTCCAGGGGCAACCCGTTCTCGGCGGACAAGCAGGTCATGCGTTTCACATTCATCGTGGTGAGGGAAGACTCCAAGGTCAAGGCGAGGGGGTTGGGGATCGGGACCGAGCTTTTAAGGCGGTCCCTGGACCTGGCCTGGAGCCGGGGATACGACGCGGTCTATTCATACACCACCGCTTACGAACTGCTGGGCGGGGCCGGTTTCCGATCCCATGGCGGAGCGTCGATCCTCGCGGAGGCGAAGCATGTCCGAAACCTGGACCCGGACCAGGGTCCGCCGCTATTGTTCGTCATGGACCGGCCGGAGGGGTACATAAGTCCATATTGATATGGACTTATGTAGGAGGGGGTGAGGGGGCGAAAGGGGGAGGGGGAGAAAAACCATTTAAATCCTGTCAGGCAACCTCGGTGCCTGAGAATTTTCACCCTCTCTCTCATGCTCCTTCTCTCCCACTCGCGGGTCCCCGCTAGCCCGGACTATTCACGAGGTTCTTTTCCGTTCCGGCGGCGTTGCTGAGTCGTTCGCTTGTGCGGAATATTAAAGTATGCCTCCGCGCTCACTCCACAGTCGCCTTGCCGGAACGAAAAACTCCTCTCGTGACTATGTCCGCTCAAC
>JARGFV010000178.1 GCA_029210545.1 bacterium | reverse complement strand
AGGCCCTTGAAGAGTTCGCTCCCTTTGAGCGCGTAAAAAAGTTCAAGCTCATGGAGCAGGAGTTCAGCCAGGAGGATGGGGAGGTGACCCCGACCCTCAAGCTCAAGCGCAAGGAGATCACACGAAGGTACTGGAAAGAGCTGGACTCCCTGTACGAGAAATGAGGGAAACCATGCGCATTTCTCGTATCTGGAAAAATCTGACACGGGGACACCCTTCGACCTGGCTCAGGGCTGACGGGGATGCGGAGACACGGACAGAGAATGTGGCCCAAGGCCGCGGGCCCGTGTAACCACGTATCCAGCTGTCGAAGTAAAAACTCCCATCACCGTCATTCCGGACACGGCATGGCCGTGAGCCGGAATCGAGAAGGGTCGTGGTTCCTGAAACGGTCCTTCCCTTCAAGCTTGAAACGACCTCGGATTCGATCACATCCCATGCCGGTCAGATCTGTCTGAAGGTCAGGCAGGCGTATTACGGATTGTTCCAGATGATCCGGCGAAGGGTCCGCATCGTGTCCATGGCGTAGCGGACGGTTCTGAAAACAGCGGGCTACGTGTTCCTGAGCCTGCCTGCCGCAGGAGCGGGGGAACCATACCCGAAATCCGTCGATGGGACACCTCCGGTCGTGTTTGTGGGGCGGATGGGCGGCACCGGGTCGCTTTCCGAGTCCACCGGCGCCCGTCAACGGCAAAAACGGCCCCGGAAGCGCCCCGAACCAGGGACTGGCTAAAACCAATCTCGGATTTCGGGTCCCTCGAAGCAGTTGACAAAGGTGCTTAAAACGTTGTTATATGTTTGACCTGTTGTAAGACCTTAATACACAAACCTGGATTACAAACTGCAACCAATCAAGAGGGGAAAGGAGCCGATTGATGAAGAGAGGTATTGTATCTGCACTTGTTTCAGCTGCCGTGCTCATGTTCGCGGCAAGCTCTGCCATTGCGGCGGGCTTCAGGATTCCCGAATCAGGCGCGAAAGCCATGGGTACCGCCAACGCATTTGTGGGCCAAGCAGATGACCCATCTGCGGTTCACCATAACCCGGCCGGTTTGACTGGTCTGGAGGGGACGCAGGTCATGGTGGGAATGACCATGATCCAGCCCACATCGGATTTCGAGTTTTTCCTTGGCGGAAAATCGGAAACGGAGGATGCCACCTTCTTGCCACCATATTTCTTCTACTCGAACAACATCGGTGAAGGCGACTGGTGGATTGGGTTCGGGGTGAATGCACCCTTCGGGCTGGGAACGGAGTGGGGCAGCGATGCCATTTTCAACGGTGCTTTGGAAGCTTTTGTTGACTCGGCGCTGGCGGGTGTGCCCCTGGTAACAGAGACCACCCTTGAGATCGTCAAAATAGCTCCTGTGGCCGCATACAAGGTTAACGATCAGTTCGCAGTGGGGTTCGGTCCCGAGTACTACATGGTTAAAACGCTGAAATATGACGGCGGTTCGTCCACTGGTCCTTACTCCCTGGAGGGTGACGGGGCTGGACTGGGTTTTGTTCTGAGTGCTTTTTACGACCTGGATGCTCTGAGCATCGGATTCGCTTGGCACACAGGAGCTAGCCCGGAAGTGGACGTGGATGTGTTAAACTTCCCCACGGACACCTTCGGTGTCACCCATTCCGGGAGTGCGAGCGGAGATCTGAACCTTCCCGACACAATGGCCTTGGGTGTCCGATACGCTTTCAACGACAAAGTTGCAATGAATCTGGACATGGATCTCACCAAATGGTCAAACTATGACAAGTTGGTGTTCAAGGATGGATCCACGACCGTTCGAACGGTCAATAAGGACTACGAAGATGTAACAGCCATCCGCATCGGCATCGACTACAAGATCGACGACCAGTGGACGATCCGGGGTGGTTATCTCTCCGAGCCCTCCCCCGCACCCGATGAGACCTACGACCCCAGACTGCCGGATTCAGACGGTACAGCATTCGTGATCGGTGGCGGTTATAACGCAGGCCAATGGGAGATCAACGCGGCCTACATGCTCCTGACCAAAGAGAGCAGGGACGTGAACTCCAATGAGCCCCTTCCAGGTATTTTTGACTTGCCCTATGACGGTACCTACAGCAGTGAAGTGAGCCTTCTCGGGATGGATCTGACCTATCGGTTCTAGGGATAAAGAGATTCTCATAAAAAAAGGGGCTCCTTACGGAGTCCCTTTTTTTCGTGGTGCGCCCGGCCTGGCGTTTGGTGCTTCAGCACTGTTCGGCTGGATCCCGACAGCCATCCGGAAGATGCAGATGCCTCCAGGGAGGGCCTGAAGCTGGAAGTCGCGGCCGGCCGCCGTGAGGCCCCCTCCCACCCGATGCTATTCGCCTTTACCTGGATTCCGGGTTCTGACCGGAATGACGGAGCGGGGATGGTCCTGTCCGGCCTTTCCCCTTTTCTCATGCCTTTCTCCCATAATCCCTTACCAGTTGCGCTTCTTCTCCAGCTCCTTCAGGAATTTTTTCACCTCTTCCCCGATGATCCCGCCCCTGATGATGGTCGGCGGGGTGGTGGTGAGGTTAAGCACTGTTGAAGGTTGAACCCCGGGAGTCCATCCCCCGTCGATGACGAGGTCCACCGCCATAACAAGCTCTTCATCAAGCTCTTTAATATGTCGTGCCGGAGGTTTGCCGGAGAAGTTGGCGCTGGTAGCGGTGAGTGGTCCCCGGTAACATTTGGCAAGGTCGAGGGCCGGAGACTGGGCTGGAACACGTATACCGATGCTGTCTGTCCCGGCTGTAATACCGCCGGGGAGCCCTCTTGCAGCCTTGAGGACCAGGGTCAAAGGTCCAGGCCAGAACTTTTCGGCCAACAGTTTGAATATGGAAGGCAGCACAGCAGCAGTGCTGCTGACGACGATGATGTCCCCTGCGATGAGAGGGATCGGTTTACCGTAATCTCGGGCCTTTATCTCCACGAGCCGGTCTACCGCTTTGCTGGACCAGGCAT
>JARGFV010000177.1 GCA_029210545.1 bacterium | reverse complement strand
TGAGGAAAGGGAAAACCACGCTTTTCCCTTTCCGTGGAGCGAAAAGTCCCGGATTGGACTTTTTGCGACTCTATCAAGTTTAAACCTTACATCAAATTTCCCGGTGGTCCCGCGGGCCTTACGGCCCGCGGGACCAGGGGAAATTTGATCAGAAGCTGTTACAGGGGCCGTCGCAGCCGTAGCCACCTCGGCTACCTCCGCGTCCACATCTCTCCCCTCGGCGGCCGTCAATGCCGTACTTGTCAGCGACCTTGGAGATACCGGTCTCGATGTCGATGATCTCCTTGCGAAGGTTGCCGATCCGGTCGGCATCCGGATTCTCCTTTTCCAGTTCCTGGGACAGCTCCAGGCGCCTGGTCAGCAGGTTGTCCCTCAACTGCAGGGTCTCCTTGCGGAACTTCGTCACCGATTCCACGTCCACATCGGCGCTGCCCTCAGTCCGGTAGCAGTCACCCGGGCCCCGATCGTATCCCTCGCCCATCATGCCGTAACCGCCTCCCCAGCGGGCGAATGCGCTTGACGCCATCAGAGCGCTCAGGGCCAGTACCAATCCAACGATTTTCAGGTTTCTCTTCTTCATTTCGTTACCTCCTTGGGTTTTGAAGAGTTTGTGTTGTCATCAACCTATCAAAACCGTGTGAAGGAATTTCGAAGAGAATATGAAAAAATGTGAAGAGATCCTTTTGATCTCCTCCCATTTTTTTCATCTGAGAAATCCAACCCATCTAAACAAGAGACTCTGTTTTTCGATCTTTCCCTGCGTTCCAACTCTCCATTGCGCCCATGCCGTGACTGCATTGCTCAATTACAGCTCGCAGTAATAGCCCTATTTCCCCAGCGTCACCGTGTCTCCGGGACCGGAAGGCAACACCACCGTCACAACCGTCCCCTTCCCCACCTCACTTTCTACCGTCACATCCCCCCCGTGTGCATCCACCAGTTCCTTGACGATGGGCAGGCCCAGGCCCAGGCCGCCGTCCGCTCCCCTGTAGAACCGCTCGAAGATATGAGGCAGCGCCTCGGCCGGGATACCGCTCCCGGTGTCCCGAACCTCGACCCTGATCCGCCCACCATCCTCAAAGGCCGTCACTTTTATTTTGCCTCCCCCGGCGGTGGCCCTCAGGGCGTTGCCAAGGAGGTTGATGATGATCTGGCTGAGCCGATCCGGATCCACCCACGCCGCCAGCCCCTCTTCACTTTCGACCTCAAGGGTGATCTCCTCCTCGAGGGCACGGGCGTGAAACCGGCCTGCAATGCTCTCCATCAGGGGCGCTATTTCTATCATCTGGCGGTTCAGGGACAGGGAACTGGCCTGGGCCTGGGTCAGGCTGTCGATGCCGTCCAGGATGAAAGCGAGGCGTCCTGTCTCCTCATGCAGGGAACTGACCTGTTCACGGCTCAGTGGCAGCACATCGTCCAGCATCGCCTCGAGCTCGGCCCTCATGGCGGCGAGGGGCGTCCGCAGCTCGTGGGCCACGTTGGCGATGAGTTTTTTCCTCAGAGATTCCTGCAAGGCGAGGTCTGACACCATCTCGTTAAAAGCCGCGGCCAACCGGCCGATCTCGTCGTCACCGGTGACCTGGACCCGTTCACCGGTCTGCCCGCCCCTGATGGCCCGTGTCTGACGGACCAGTTTTTCGATGGGACCGGCCAGACGCCTCGAAACGAAAAAGCTGGCCAGGACCGCCACACCTCCCATAAGGAGAAACGAGATCATCAGGAAACGGTTGGATCTCCGCACGAAAAGCCGGCTCCGGTCGTGGTCCAGGGAACGTACCTCGAGGGTTCCTATCAACTCTCCGCCAAGGAAGAGGGGAAACAGAACGAAGGGCACTTCTCCACCTTCCATTGTCCTCGACCCCACAAGAGACGCCACCCGCTGCATCATGAGCGGGGAGAGGCTGTCCAGGGCGCTCCCGGTGTCGATCATCAGCTTCCCGTCCTGATCATGGACGCGGACCTCCATGCCCAGGACAAGGGCCATCACCGCAGTCCCGGCCAGTTCATTCCCGTCCCATCCGGCACCGGCTTCGTAACTGCCTTCCAGTTCTGCTGTGGTGTAATATACGTAATCGAGGGACTGCCCATCCAGGTAATCCCTGAAATCCCTTACCATCATCTCCCTGAGGTAAAGGGCAGCCGAAAACGCGATGGCCGACACGACCATGAGGAGGAAAAAGAACCTGGCCCAGAGGGATCTTTTCATTATTTATCAGGCATCCTGTCTGCCTCCAAAGCGGTAACCGATGCCATAGACAGTCTGGACGAACCGGGGTTTTCCAGGGTCGGGTTCGATCTTTTTCCGGATGTTCCTGACGTGGGCGTCGATGGTGCGATCGTAACCCTCGAAATGGTAATCCAGGGCCTGCTGGATAAGTTCATCCCTGGAATAGACCCGACCGGGCCGTGATGCCAGGATGAAAAGGATCTTGAACTCCGAAGCGGTGAGATCGGCCACGACCCCGTCACGGGTCACCTGGTAGGTCTGGCCGTCAAGGACCAGGCGCCCGTCCTCGAAGCTCAGGACGTCCTTTCTTCCCCCCGGTCTGCTCCCTTCGACCCTCTTGAGAACTGCCTTGACGCGAAAAATCAGTTCCCTCGGGCTGAACGGTTTGACCACGTAATCATCCGCCCCGAGGGCAAGTCCGGCAACCCTCTCCTCCTCCGAAGATCTGGAAGTGACCATGATCACCGGAATGTCGCTCAAGGCTTTCAGGTCCTGGAAAAGCTCTTCACCTGAAAGATCGGGAAGCATCAGGTCCAGTATGACCAGGGCCGGATGCTCCCTGGAAGCGGCCTCAAGTGCCGCCCGGCCGCGGGTGAAGTGACGCGCCTTGAACCCCGCGCCTTCAAGGTATGCCTTGACCACATGGGCGATCTTGAGATCGTCCTCGATTATGAAGATCGTATCGGACAAGGAACCTCCAGTTCCAGGTTCTAGGTTCTAGGTTCTAGCAGCGTGTCGGAAAACCTCTTTACACGCTGCTGTAAGTTTTTCGGAAAGCCCTTTTTTGGGTCTTTTCTTGAAAACAAGAGCATTAAACCGGTGAATAA
>JARGFV010000176.1 GCA_029210545.1 bacterium | reverse complement strand
GCCATTCCCATTTATCTTTAATTGCCACACAGTTAGCTGACATCTCATTTGCATCATGAATAAGGCGGGCTAGGGGTGGAGAGGCAGATGGCTCAGACCGGTGACCTCATCCTGGCCGGTTATTAGGTTCATATTCTGGACTGCCTGCCCTGCGGCTCCCTTGACAAGATTGTCGATACACGAAATGACAACCACCGTCCCTGTCCTCGAGTCAACCCTCGGGGCGATAATGCACATGTTGGTGCCCCTGACATCGGCAAGACCCGGCAGCGGCTGGTCCGATCCCCTGACCCGCACAAAGGGCTCGTCCTGATACCGTTCGGCAAACAGATTGACAACCTTACGCTCATCAGGTTTCGACACCGGGCGGGCGTAAATGGTAGACAGGATCCCTCTGTTCACAGGAAGAAGGTGCGGCGTAAATGTAAGTTTCACCTCCCCTCCGGCAACGCGCCGGAGTTCCTGTTCCATTTCGCTGATGTGCCGATGATGCCCGGCGATATTGTAAGCGGAAAAGTTACCGGCGACCTCGGGAAAGTGGAGGTTCGGTTTAGGTTCCCTGCCGGCGCCGGTCACACCGGATTTACTGTCTGCTACGATCCCTTCGGAATGGACGGTCCCCGATTCCAGCAGGGGAACAACCCCAAGGAGCACACTGGTAGGGTAGCATCCCGGGTTAGCTACGAGCCGCGCCCCGGTGATCTTTTCCCTGTGTAGTTCCGGCATCCCGTAAACAGCCTGAGGGAGGAGGCCTTTCCGCGTGTGCTCGCCGTACCACATCTCATAAAGTGCCGGATCGGCCAGCCTGAAATCCGCGGACAGGTCCACCACCATGGCGTCGGCCTCCCTGAGCTGTCCAACAGTTTCCATCGCCTCACCGTGGGGCAGGCAGACGAAAAAAAGCTCGGCCGCCTCAATGGCCTCGGCGGGGTGGAAAACGGAGAGGACAATTTCCGGTGCTCCCGCAAGGTGTCCGACAGCTTCCGACAGCCTTTTTCCGCTCCATCTTCTCGATGTCGCGTAACAGACCCTGGCCCCGGGATGTGCATCCAGTATCCTGACAAGCTCCATGCCGGTATAACCGGTGGCGCCGACGATCCCGACCCTGATCATGTTTCAATCTCCCCGTTCGTGAATGTTATCCTTAATGAGACAAATTACCACTTAGTCAGGCTCGTGAAAAGAAAGATAAAGCAGCTAATTGATTGATCTGGGAGTTTGTGGAAAATGGCATGTTTTTAAAACACCACGTAATTCCAATAATTACGGTTCATCCGGTTAATGCGTACCTTGGTGGTATCACCCCGGTTCATTTAAAAGATTTTAACCACGGGTACACCCGTCTTCGCCACTCAAAAGGCGTGACTACGCTGCGACAGAAAGGCGTGACGAAGACGGAAGTCCGAAGGACAAAGACGGGTGGAGCGGCCTTCAGCCGGCCGCGGCTGCCTGTCACGGAAGAACCAGTTCTTTCGCTCCAACCCGAAAAAAAAGGAAGGGCGGCTGCCCTTCCTTTTTGAAAATATTGCCGGATTTCCGATCAACGTTTGCTGAACTGGAACCTGGCACGAGCGCCGCTCTGGCCATATTTCTTTCTCTCAACCTCGCGAGCGTCACGGGTTAGATAACCGGCTTTTTTGAGAGGCTTCCGATGCTCGTCGGAGACCTTTAGCAGCGCCCTGCTGATGCCGTGCTTGATGGCCCCCGCCTGGCCGCTGATACCGCCGCCGTTGACATTGACCTTGACATCAAACTGGCCTGTCGTGCCGGTCACCTCGAAAGGCTGCATGATGATCATCTTGAGCGTAGCTCTTCCAAGATACTCGTCGGCGTCCTTCTTGTTGATGAGAACACGTCCTTCACCAGGAACAAGATAAACCCTCGCGACCGAAGTCTTTCTTCTGCCGGTGCTGAAAACCTGATTTTCCGTCATGTCAATTCCTTAATTTAAAGTTCCGGATTGGACTTTTTGCGACTCTATCAAAGTTCGATCTTTTGGGGCTGCTGGGCCTCGTGGGGATGATCCGGACCGGCATAGATCTTGAGCTTGGAGATAAGTTTGCTCCCGATACGGTTCTTGGGCAGCATGCCCTTGACGGCGCTCTTGATCACCTGCTCGGGCTTTTTCTCGAGCATCTCCCTTGCCGTCCTGCTCTTGATGCCTCCAGGATATCCCGAATGCCGGTAGTATATTTTTTCGTCCAGTTTATTGCCGGTAAGGCGGATCTTCTCAGCGTTCACGACGACGACGAAATCGCCTGTGTCTACGTGGTTGGTAAAAACCGGTTTGTTCTTACCCCTGAGAATGTGGGCGATCCTGGAAGCCAACCGGCCGAGGACCTGATCCTGAGCATCCACGATCACCCACTGCCGATCGACAGTTTCCTTTTTGGCTGTAAAAGTCTTCATTTTGTATCTGCCTTTGTCCTTTTTGAATATCAATAAACCCCAATGGTGAACGGTGGAAGTTAGTACAAAAGCACACCTATGTCAACAGTGCAACACAGTGTAACAACCATAGAAAGATCTTGTGCACAAGTGCACCGGTGCACTTGTGCACAGGGTTTTTTTCAACTTCAGTTCGTGAGATCGCCTCGCACAGTCTCAAGGGAATAAAGAAGAAAATAGATCAGCACCAGACCTGAGAGCAGCAGGGGAGCCAGCTTCCCTTCCATGATCCAGAAGTTCTCAATTAGCGGGTAGCTCTCCCAGAACGTTTCCGGCATCCCGGGAGCAAAGTAGTTGAGTATGCCGAACAGGAAGGGCGGTACAAAAAAAAGGAAAACGATCCCGAACTTGATCATGCGGTTGACCACAGTGACATGACCGACATCATATTCGATAAAGAGACCGATGACGATGAAAGGGATGACGAACACGATGACTTTGAACGCGAACAGGAGGATGTCCTTCCACATCGCGACTTCGATCCCTGTGACTGTCCCGACTACCGGTGATAAAAAATCCATATATCCTCCCTGCTGTGGAAATATAGGGGACAGAATGGACGGTGTCAAGAATGATGGACTCGAAAAAAGTCCATCAACGCGCCCCGCGCGGGGCGCCCAAATCAATGACAAGCCGCGCCTGGGAAGGGCGCCCGGATCGA
>JARGFV010000175.1 GCA_029210545.1 bacterium | reverse complement strand
ATAGAGTCGCAAAAAGTCCAATCCGGGACTTTTCGCTCCACGGAAAGGGAAAAGCGTCGTTTTCCCTTTCCTTACAACTCAATGACTTACGGAGTGAGTCATTGAGTGGGGCGCCCCGCGCGGGGCGCGTTGATGGACTTTTTGCGAGTCCATCAATCAATGATTAACAAACCGTTAAACTGCGGATATTATACAGTTTGGTTTTAATATTAAAAAGGGGAGAATGGCTTCTCCCCTTTTTATTTTGCGGACGTTGTCTCTCAGTTCATGGGATCTTTCTTGTACCCGAGGGCCTTCCAGTCCATGCGCCCTCCGTCGCCGTGGCAATCCAGGCAGCCGAGGGAATTTTCGGCCGGGGCCACCATATGGTTGATCTTCCAGTACATGATGGTGCCGGTCCAGCCGTACTCCCCGCTGTAGGGCAGCCCCACCGCTTCCATACCCAGCCTGGCGGTCTGGTCCCAGTCGTAGGTTTGCCAGTAGCCGCCCTTGCCGAACAGTTTGGGCACGATGAGGGTCTTGTTCCTGATGTCGTACGGCTGCCGGCCTTCCATGACCTTGAAGGGGTAGATCCTTGCGTCCTGGTCCTTCCTGTTGCCGTTTGGCCAGCTCAGGGGGGTGACCTTCCTGGGGTCGATCTTGTCGCCCAGGGTGTACACCCCGGCTTTTTCATTGTGCCAGGCGTAAGTGGGAATGATGTTCCGGGCCCACTTGAAGGTGCCTTTCATCTTGTGGTAGGTGGGCATGCTGTTCTCGTCGGATTCGGGTTCCCGGTCCTCGCCGGCAGTGGACCAGTCCCAGTAGACCTTGGTGGGGAACTCCCGGGCAAAGGAAGGGATATGGCAGGTCTGGCAGGCAACCCTTTTGGCATGCTTGTTGAGCCGGCTCTCCTTGTGGACGGCCTCGCCGTGGCAGCTGTCGCATCCCAGGTGATTGAACTCGGTGGGTGAGACCACCATGGCGTTGCCCTTGATACTGTGGCCGTCGGACTCGTGGCATTCCTGACAGGTAAAATCCTCGCCGTCGGGTGACATGTGGATATCCAGTTCCCGGGACGGATTGCCCATGGAGCTGTCCAGGTCACCGTGTTTTACCTTGTCGCCGCCGCCGCCGTAGAAGTGACAGGTACCGCAGTTGATCCGGGAGGGGGCTCCGATGTTCCGTGCCACGTTGAGGAGATCCACATCATCCATGGGCATGCCGGCGCCCTTGGGGTTCTTCTTGTAGGTGCCGGTGGTATCGTGGCACGCAAGGCAGTCGACCCGGGTCTTGTCGGTGAAGTCGAAGGAAGCGTCCTTCCAGCCGTAGCCGATGTGGCAGCTGGTGCAGCGGGGTTCGTTGGAGGTGATCGCGACGCAGAAGTTGTTGATGACGTTCTTCTTGCCGCGCTGCACGGTCCCGGTGCCCTCGATCTTCTGTTCCACGGTCCAGGTCCAGTGGGAAGTCCTCATGACATCCATGGCCTCTTTCTCGTGGCATTCGAGGCACTTTTTTGTCACCGCCGGGCCGTTTGCGAAAGGGCCTTCGATCTCGCTGTGGTCATACCCCGCAATGGCTGCCGCGGGAACAAGGATAACCGTCAGAATGGCCAGGGCCGCCAGTGCCCTGAGAAATTCCCTGTTCATGGTGATCTCCTTTTGTGAAAAGTGTTTATAAAAATACAAAAGACATAGTTTGGCAGTTAAGTGAATGGTTAACTCACATGGAGAACCTACATAATAAGAAAGGGAATGTCAAGTTCGGTTTATACGCCCATGAGGGGGGGAGTGAACCGTGAGTAGTGAACTGTGGACTGTGAACCGTGAACCGTGAACCGTGAACGGCTTAATCCCTGTAAAGCACGGCTCGTCCATCAGGGATCAGGATTGACTGGTCGGCTCCGCCGGGGTTCAGGACCGTGGCGGCGGATGGAAAGACCTTTCCGCCGCCGTCCGGGAGATCTACGGCGAAGGTGGGAAGCGCCATGGGTGATGTGCGTCGGAAAAGCTCCTCCATGATCTGAACACCACGCATAAGGGGGGTACGGAAATGCCCGGTGCCTCTCACCTTGTCGGCCTGGAACAGGTAGTAGGGGCGGACTCTCATGGCGAGCAGGTTCCGGAAAAGGTCCTCCAGGATGTCCGGGTCGTCATTGATCCCTCTGAGTAAAACCGTCTGGTTGTTGAGGGGGATCCCGGCGTCGGCCAGGATCCGGCAGGCTTCCCGGGACTGGACCGTGATCTCCGCGGGATGGTTGAAATGGGTGTGGATGTACAGAGGGCCGCCGGCCGCCAGGAGGGACGCCAGTTCGGCAGTGACTCTCTCCGGCATTGCCGCGGGAACCCTGGTCCCGATCCGGATGATCTCAACGTGGGGGATGTGACGGATCTGATCCAGGATACTTTTCAACTCTTCCGTGCCGAGCATGAGGGGGTCACCACCGGAAAGGAGAACATCGCGGATACAAGGGTTTTTGGCGATGTATTGAAAACCTGCGGCCAGAGTCCGGGGGGTGACGGCTAATCCCCGGCCAACCTTGCGCTTGCGGGTGCAGAAGCGGCAGTAGACCGGACATCGGTCCGAGACCAGGAACAGGACCCTGTCCGCGTAGCGGTGGGTGAGGTTGGTCACCGGAGAGTAACGCTCTTCCTCAACGGGATCTTCGGGCAGCCCTTCGTTTACCGCCGAAATCTCCTCAGGATCCGGGAATACCTGCCTGGAAATGGGATCGCCGGCAGCGTTGGCCAGTTCTCCATAGTAGTCGCTTACCAGGGCGGGGTATTGTTCGGTAACCTGTGACACTCCCGCATTGCCCGCGGCAGAGTTCCCATGAACGGTCATGTTTCCCAATTGTCTCCTGCACCTCGTGCGGATACGACGATGAGTTGGTTGAAAATATTCTGCCGGGGAAACGACAAAAAGTCTCCATCCGGACGGGTTACACATGTAACCAGGCAAAGGTTTTTTTACTTGAAAATCGAAGCACTTCCGGGTGAAGGTGGAATCTCAAGTGTTGACTTTACTCCAGGAGTGTTCTACTTGCTACCGGTTGTACTCCTTCCGGTTGAATTCCCCACAAACCTTCATTGACGGGATTCCTGGTCTCACATGAACTCTGATAGGGTCGCAAAAAGTCCAATCCGGGACTTTTTGCTCAACGGAAAGGGAAAAGCGTCGTTTTCCCTTTCCTCACGGGGACTACTGGCATATCGCAAAAGTCCGTGCGGGCCTTTTGCTCCA
>JARGFV010000174.1 GCA_029210545.1 bacterium | reverse complement strand
TCAATGACTTACGGAGTGAGTCATTGATTTGGGCGCCCCGCGCGGGGCGCATTGATGACTTTTTGCGAAGTCATCAATTTTGATAGTTAAATTAAGTATTTATCACATTTTACAGTTCTGAACAACAAGAATCTGTGTGATTTCACCTACTTAGGCGAATATTGAGATCATCTGGATACCTATTTACGGGTGTCAATTCATCCACGGCCTGAAAGGCCGGGGGTTTCTGAACGATCTTATAACTATTTACGTTTCCATCATTGTCAGTATAACCATCTTTTCTCCTTGAACCTTGTCCAGCGCCCCATACATGGAGATCTCGACACCCGCGACCCACACGATCCTCCCTTTTTCGTCAAGGATGAGAGGGATATAATCGCGGTCCGGTCTCGGCACCTTGCGATCGATGAGGAAATCCTTGAGTTTCTTTTCCTTTTCCATGCCCAGGGGCATGAAACGGTCTCCCGGTCGACGGCCACGGACCCACAATGTCGCCCCGACGCGTTTGGCAGACAAAAATGCCGTCTTCCCTTTCTGGTCGTCCAATTCCCCGCTAAACAGGCCATCTTCCGCCACGATGGAAAAACCGGCGTCGGGAAAATTAACGGTGCCCGGGATGGCAAGGGGAACAGCCACTTCCGGGAGTGGGGTTCCCAGGGACCGGCGACGCCGGATCATTCCCTTACCGTAAGCGACCTCGAGTACCGCCTCTTCCGGCAGGTCGATCCGTCCCGTAGCGCCTGACCGTAAAAAACGAACGGTATCGGTCACAAGGGCACCTGAGGGCTGGCCTTTAAGTCCCCTCTCAAGAAACCTGATCACAGCGCCTGTCTGAAGAGAGGCCGGCAGGTCTGAAAACCGCGTCAGGTCCATGACCAAATCACTCCGCTTCTCTTCACCGGGGGAAATTTTTCCTGAAAGCTTCTCCTCCATACCGGCCAGGGATTTCGAGGCGTGAGCGACCCTGGCCAGAAGGGCAGGCAGGTCAGGATGAAAATTTTTCACAAGGGCCGGGATGGAAAAGCGGCGAATCCGGTTCCTTGTAAAGCAGTTTTGAAAGTTGCTGGGGTCCTCCAGCGGTACGATCCGGTTGCGGCGGCAATATTCACGAGCCTGAACGCCGGTGACACCTAGCATGGGGCGAAGGATCCGGCCCCGTTTTGCGGGGATCCCCGAAAGGGACCTCCAGTCCATCCCCCTGTGGACCCGGAACAGGACGGTCTCTGCCTGATCGTCAAGAGTGTGTCCCGTCAGGATCCAGTCCGCTTTGGCCTTCTTTGCGGCCTGTTCGAGGAACCCATATCTGAGGGTTCTCAAGGCTCCTTCCAGGGAACCGCACCTTTTCCTCTCGGCGGCAACGGCCTCAGGGTCGAGTCGATCGGAAATGACGGTAAGGCCCAGGTTCCGGCATAGCTCCTCGACCTTTGCCCTGTCCTCCTTTGACCCTTCGCGCACCGCATGGTCCAGATGTGCCGCCACGAGTGTTTCTCTCCCTTTCCTTTTGCACATGGCGAGGGCAAGGGCAGTGGAATCCCCGCCCCCGGAAAGGGCGATTAGGAAGCGGTCTCCCGGTCCAGCGCCGAGGCCGGTGAGGTTTGAACTGACGATTTCGGGGAGGTTATCAGTCATGGTTTATACTTTAAAATCAATAGTTTATGGTTCACAGTTAATAAACATTCTCGAAACACAAAGAACGAAGACCGAGGAAGATATTACCTCCGTAAAAAACAAAACCCGGGATCCTGGGAACCCGGGTCGTAAGAGGACGATCGGAGTGCTCGACTTCTTACTCGGTATAACCCTGATCTTCCCATCCGGGGGTACTGCGTATCTTCTCCAGTTCTCCCGCCAGGGTCTCATAGTGCGCCTGTTCGAAGTCGGACAGGTACTCCAGGAATGCCGAAGCTTTTGTATCACCAGTGGCCTCGGACATCCTGAGGTAGGTCTCGGAAGTTTCCTTCTCTGTGTTCATGGCCATCACAAGGAGGTCAGTGACAGACATGCTTTCCACTTCAGGGATATCGACATGGACCTCGTAGCTGGCCAGGTCACCAACATCGGACCCGGTCTGGGCCCAGTAAAGTCGGCTGAGGGTCTCCCTGTGCTCGAGTTCGTCTTCGGCAAGACCGAGGATCTTGCGCCTGACAAGAGGATTTTTGACCTTTTTGGCCAGGGCCAGGTAAAACGCCCGTCCCTCGATCTCGTTCTTGATGGCTTCGATGAGCGTCTTTGCAGTTGTCGACAATGGAGCACCTCCTGAAAAATTTTTTCCAATTTAACATGAATACCGCGAAAGTCCAGCGGTCTCATCTTCGTCAGGCTTTCACGTTTCACGCAGGGTAAAGTCTCTTTAATCCGGGGTTAATAAATCAAACAAACCTGAGACCCCTGGCCAGGAGTCCGTGTGAGGTTCTCCGACAGGCTCCTAGGTGTGGAAATAGATCACCGCGTATATCTCGGCCTTTTCCTCGTTCAGGGCCACCAGCCGGTGCATAACGTCAGAACTGTAATAGGCGCTGTCTCCCTGCTCGAGGATGTAGGTATCCTTTCCGTACTGGAGCTCCACCCTGCCGGACACCACTGCGATGAACTCCTCCCCTTCATGCTGGGACACCTTGACCTGCCCGGGAGGCTGCGGAACGATCTCGATGAAGAACGGTTCCATATGGCGATCTATCTTGCCGCGGCCGAGAGAATGAAAGACAAGAGAAGGCGGGGCGTCCGCGCCGGAGGACAGTTCTGTCTCGCCCAGGCAGTCCCTGTCGGATCCGCGGATCAGGATCGGGTCAGGACCGACTGAATCATCCAGGAAGTTGGCCAGGCGGATCCCCAGGGCCCTTGCCACCTTGAGAAGCGTTCCCAGCGACGGTTTAAACTTGTTTTCCTCGATCCGGGCGAGAAAAGCAGCTTCGACACCCGATCTTTCCGCCAGTTCCTCCATGCTCAGTCTCTTGATCTCACGGAACTTCCTGACACGATCTCCCATCCCGTTGTTTTCCATGATGCCCCTCCTGGAACAGATCCTGGTTTTGTTTTTCGGGTTTAGTATTTTCGTCAGGGTCAGATCCGCGACCCTGTCAAAGCTATCGACTCCTGTCAACTCACATAACATATCAATCCGTCTTTAACTTATAACATCAAAGATGATGACTTCGCAAAAAGTCATCAACGCGCCCCGCGCGGGGCGCCCAAATCAATGACAAGCCGCGCCTGGGAAGGGC
>JARGFV010000173.1 GCA_029210545.1 bacterium | reverse complement strand
GGAAAGGGAAAACGACGCTTTTCCCTTTCCGTGGAGCGAAAAGTCCCGGATTGGACTTTTTGCGACCCTGTCAAGAAGTGTGGAGCCCCCGAAATCCGCGATTGGTATTTATCAACCTCCGGCCGGAGGGGTCCAATCGGCGGATTTCGGGTTTCATTGACACCGGCTCAAACCCGATGCTAAAGTTAAAATTCATTGAGGGGAGGGGTCATGAGAGACAAAGCAGAGGCCGTCCAGGTAAAATGTCCCACCTGTGATCACACCCAGATCATCTACATTCCCAAGGAAGAGTTCCCGAAATGTCCAAAGTGCAATGTCGAGATGATCTTCAGCGAACTTCTGGACGAGGGGAAATCCTATTGATGCCTTTCCCGCCCCCTGGTAACGGGGGAATACCGTTTTTTTTAAAAGGAGGAACCATGAGACGTATCTTTCTGATCGCTGCCCTCGTGGTCGCCCTGGCTGTTCCTGCCATGGCGGCCGATATGACCGCACTGGAGTCCATTATCAAGGCCGGGAAACTCCGGGTCGGGCTGGAGCCGGGCTACATGCCTTTCGAGATGCAGAACAAGCAGAGCAAGATCGTCGGTTTTGACGTGGACATGGCCAGGCTCATGGCCAAGCAGATGGGTGTTGAGCTGGAACTGGTTCCCACTGCATGGGACGGCATCATCGGTTCCCTTCTCACGGACAAGTTCGATATTATCATGAGCGGCATGACCGTCACCCAGAGCCGCAACCTCAGGGTCAACTTCGTCGACCCCTACATAATCGTCGGACAGACCATCCTCATCAACAAGAACCTCGAGGGAAAGATCAAAGGTTACAAGGACCTCAACGACCCGAAATACACGGTTACCTCCAAGCTGGGCACCACCGGCGAGCAGGCCGTAAAGAGCATGATCCCAAGAGCCAAGTACAAGAGCTTCGAGACAGAGCCTGAGGCAGCCCTCGAGGTCATCAACGGCAAGGCTGACGCATTTGTGTATGACCTTCCGTACTGTGCCGTTTTCTATGCCCAGAAAGGGGCCGGGAAGCTTGTTTTCCTGGATGAACCGTTCACCTTCGAACCCCTCGGATGGGCCATCAGGCAGGGCGACGTCGACTTTTTGAACTGGCTGAACAACTTTCTGGCGCAGTCAAGGGGAGACGGTTCTTACGACAGGATCTACAACAAGTGGATCACCGGTAACGAATGGATCAAGGACATCCAGTAGTCAGCATGAAACCAGCTGGCTAATCCGGGGGGCTCAAAAGGCCCCCCGGCCCTTGTTAGCACCTGTCAAGCCGGATTGGATTTTTTGCGACTCTGTCAAGGTTGATAACCTCGCAAAAAGCCTCCTATTAAGAGACTCCGGGAGCCGTTTTGCGAGTTGGAGACATGCCGTTGGACACGATGAAAGAACTTTTACACAACGACCGCTTCCGGAACAGTATCTCCTGGCTCATTCTCGCGATAATCCTTGTCGGTGTTGTCGCCGGGATCATACATACGACAAACAAGGTCGATTATGTGTGGCGATGGGAGCAGATCCCGCGTTATGTAATATACCGTGACGTCATGGAGATCGTGGCGGAGGACGACGCCATCGTCACTGCCCTGGACAAGATCGGTTCCGACACCACAATCGTGGTGGAGAACCGGCTGGGAGACGAACAATACTATACTGTTCCAACCGACCTCGTGAGCCTGACGGTTGACGATGAGATCCAGTCAGGACAGCTTCTGGCCAAATGGGACCGATGGAAAGCGGGGCTGCTCCTCACAGGGCTGCTGCTGACCCTCGAGATCTCCCTCATATCGATCTTCCTTGGGATCATTATCGGTCTGGTCACCGGCCTTGCCCGGATCTCCTCGAACCCCGCGCCCAAGTGGCTGGCCATCGGTTACATCGAACTCATCAGGGGGACACCTCTCCTGGTCCAGATCTACATCTTCTATTTTTTCGTGGGTCAGGTGTTTTCCCTGTCCAGCTTCATGGCCGGAGTGCTGGCCTTATCATTTTTCGCCGGCGCCTACATCGCCGAGATCATCAGGGCCGGGATCCAGTCGATCCACCGGGGTCAGATGGAGGCGGCCCGTTCCCTGGGAATGAACTACTACCTGGCCATGCGCTACATCGTTCTCCCCCAGGCGTTCAAGCGGATCCTGCCGCCCCTTGCCGGCCAGTTCATCTCCCTCATCAAGGACTCCTCGCTGGTGGGGGTTATCGCCCTCGTGGAGCTGACCCGCGCCGGGAGGGAGATCGGGACGTCAACATTCAACTATTTCGAGGTGTTTTTCACGGTGGCGGCCCTTTACCTTATCCTCACCTTCAGCCTGTCCATGATCGTCCAGTACCTGGAGAGGAGGTTTGCGGCCAGTGATTGATGTCAAAAATGTGTGCAAGACATTCTACTCCAGACACAAGGTCGCCGCCCTCGTGGACGTCTCCATGCGCGTGGAAAAGGGAGAGGTGGTGACCATTATCGGGCCATCCGGCTCCGGGAAAAGCACACTGCTCAGGTGTCTGAACCACCTTGAGACCGCCGACAGCGGCGAGATCAACATCGACGGCATCCCCCTCACCGACTCGCGGACCAATATCAACGCCGTACGTGCTGAAGTGGGCATGGTGTTCCAAAGCTTCAACCTTTTCCCCCACATGACCGTCCTTGGAAACGTGACCATTGCCCAGACAACGGTCCGCAAGCGCCCGAGGGAGCAGGCCAAAAATATCGCCATGGAACTTCTCACCAAGGTCGGCATCCCCGAAAAGGCCGGGTCCTACCCGTCCCAGCTCTCGGGAGGCCAGCAGCAGCGCGTTGCCATCGCCCGCGCCCTGGCCATGCAGCCGAAGATCATGCTCTTCGACGAACCCACCTCCGCCCTGGACCCCGAGATGATCGGAGAAGTCCTCGACGTCATGAAGGCCCTTGCCCGGGAGGGGATGACGATCTGCGCCGTCACCCACGAAATGGGGTTTGCCAGGGAAGTGTGCGACCGGGTGGTGTTCATGGATGAGGGGCGCATCGTTGAAGAAGGAACACCGGAAAAGATGTTCGACTCCCCCGACCACGCCAGGACGAAAACGTTTTTAGCGCAGATTTTATAATAATCAGGAAAGATGAATAGTGATGGACTCGCAAAAAGTCCATCAACGCGCCCCGCGTGGGGCGCCCAAATCAATGACTAGCCGCGCCTGGGAAGGGCGCCCGGATCGATGACCGATGAAAGCAGCCGCGCCTGGGAAAGGCGCCCGGATCGATGACCGATGAAAGCAGCCGCGCCTGGGAGAGGCGCCCGGAT
>JARGFV010000172.1 GCA_029210545.1 bacterium | reverse complement strand
TTTGTTCTTTTCGGTCTAAATGCTACTTCCGAAAAACTATATCCAGGAGCCTGCATGGGGTTCTCCGACAGGCTCCTGGTGAGTCACAGTCCAAAAGTGACGAACGGGTGGTGAAAAAGGATCTTGCTTTTCGTGTATCAGGGCGGCGCTGGTCAGTTGTGAGAAATATGAGATCGCTCCTATTTCAAAAACTTAATGGCTTTCGCCCCGATATCTGTCCGATACTGTGCACCATCCCAGGAGATGAGGGCGCATGCCGCGTAGGCCCGCTCGATGGCCTGGGGGATGTCCCGGCCCCTCGCGGTCACGCCCAGGACCCGGCCTCCCGCGGTGACGATCCGGCCGTCTTTCTCTGTGGTCCCGGCGTGAAAGACCTTCGTGTCCTGAAGGGCGTCAGCCTCCTCGATGCCCGTGATGACCTTCCCTTTCTCGTACGGCCCCGGGTAACCTCCGGAGGCCATGACCACGCAGATAGTGGCGTCATCCTGCCACCTGAGCTCCACCTCGTGGAGGCGCTCGTCGATGACCGCCTCCATTATGTCGACAAGGTCGCCGTCCATGCGCATGAAGAGGGGTTGGGCCTCCGGGTCCCCGAACCGGGCGTTGAACTCGAGGACCCTGGCCTTGCCGTTCTCGATCATCAGGCCGGCGTACAGGACCCCTTTGTACGGACGTCCCTCGGCGGCCATGGCCCGCACCGTGGGGATCATGATCTCGTTCATGGCCTGATCGAACAGCTCCGGGGTGACCACCGGTGCCGGGGAGTAGGCCCCCATGCCGCCGGTGTTGGGTCCCTTGTCCCCGTCGAAGATCGGTTTGTGGTCCTGGGATGTGGCCAACGGCAGGACGGTCTTGCCGTCCGAAAAGGCGAGGAAAGAGGCTTCCTCGCCCGTGAGGAACTCTTCGATGACGACCCTGTCCCCGGCATCACCGAAGGCCCGCTGGACCATGCACAGGTCAAGCGCCTCGAGCGCCTCGGCCACTGTCAGGCATACGATGGCTCCCTTCCCAGCCGCAAGGCCGTCGGCCTTGACCACGATAGGCGCTCCCACCTCCTCGAGATGGGCCTTTGCGGCCTCGACGTCGGTGAATACGCCGTACGTCCCTGTGGGGATGTGGTACTTGGCCAGCAGGTCCTTGGTGAACACCTTGCTGCCCTCGATCTCCGCAGCGGCCTTGCTGGCCCCGAAGATCCTCAGTCCCGCCGCCTCAAAGGCGTCTACGATCCCGAGGGTCAGGGGAAGTTCGGGACCGACGCAGGTCAGGTCGATCCCCTCACGGGTGGCGAACTTCACCAGGCCGTCGATGTCGGTGACGTCGAGGGGTACCACCTTTGCTTCCCGGGCGATCCCGGCGTTGCCCGGGGCACAGAAGACCCGGGTCACCCGCGGTGACTGATTCAGCTTCCAGACCAGACTGTGTTCGCGTCCCCCTCCACCTACAACTAAAACCTTCATTCTCGCCTCCCTGAATGTCTTTTATGTGTTGTGTCGGGGTATGGGTGTATGGGGGTAACGGGGTAAGTGATCTGCTCTGTGACACCCAGACTCCCATACACCCTTACTTCCATACCACCTCTTTTAATGTTTAAAGTGCCTGATCCCCGTAAACACCATGGCAAGGCCGTGCTCGTCGGCGGCGGCGATGACCTCTTCATCCCTCACGCTGCCCCCGGGCTGGATGAGGGCGGTCACGCCCGCTTCGGCGGCCGCGTCCACGCCGTCCCTGAACGGGAAGAAGGCGTCCGATGCCAGTACAGTGCCCTCGATGGGGAGGTTGGCCTTCATGATGCCGATCCGGGCCGAATCCACGCGGCTCATCTGCCCGGCTCCCACGGCCACGAGCTGGCCGTCACGGGCGTAGATGATGGCGTTGGATTTGACGTGCTTTCCGATGACCCAGGCGAAACGAAGGGCCGCCATCTCCTCGGGGGTGGGTGTCCTCTTCGTGGCTACCCGGAGGTTCTTCTCGTCGAGGGTCAACAGGTCCCGGTCCTGGACGAGGTAGCCCCCGCCCGTGCTTCGGATGAACGGGATCGCCGGGTCCATGGCAGGCCGGTCCATTCCGGGAAGCTCCAGGATCCGGAGGTTCTTTTTGGTCTTGAGGATCTCGAGGGCTTCTTCCGCGTAGGAGGGGGCGATGATCACCTCGGTGAACACCTTGGCGACCTCTTCGGCGGTCTCCCGGTCCACCTCCCGGTTAAAGCCCACGATCCCGCCGAAGGCCGACACCGGGTCGGTCTTCATCGCTTTCCGGTGGGCTTCAGCCAGGGAGTCGCCCAGGGCCGCCCCGCACGGGTTGGTGTGTTTGATGATCATGCACGCGGGTTTGTCGAACTCCATGGTCAGCTGCAAGGTGGCGTCGGTGTCCAGGATGTTGTTGTAGGACAGCTCCTTGCCCCACAGCTGGCGGGCCTGTGTCAGAAGCGGTTCGAAGGAGGTCCCGGCCGAGTAAAAGGCCGCCCTCTGGTGGGGGTTCTCACCGTACCGCAGGTCCTGGAGCTTCCTGCCGGCCAGGACCAGGGTGTCGGAGAACGCTCCCTCAACCTTCTGTCCCTCCTCGTCCAGGGCGGAAAGGTAACCGGTCACGGCAGAATCGTACAGGCACGTGTGGGCGAACGCTTCCCGCGCCAGGGCCATCCTGGTGGCGAAGGAGATGCCCACCTCGTTGGCGATCTCGTCGAGCACCGAGCCGTAACGCTCAGGGTTGACCACCACCGCCACCGAGGGGAAGTTCTTGGCAGCGGCCCGGACCATCGCCGGCCCGCCGATGTCGATCATCTCCAGGGCATCCGGGAGGGAGGCGTCGGGGTCCTCGATAGTCTTTTGGAAGGGGTAGAGGTTGACGATCACGAGGTCGAAGGCCGCGATACCGTGCTTGTCCAGCTCCTCCATGTGCCCGGGGAGTTCCTTGCGTGCCAGGATACCGCCGTGGATGCGGGGATTCAATGTCTTGACCCTGCCGTCGAGGATCTCGGGAAAGCCGGTCACCTCGCTCACCGGAACGACGGGGATCCCGGCCTCTGAAAGGGCCCGGGCAGTGCCGCCCGAGGACACGATCTCGACACCGAGGTCGGTAAGGGAGCGGCAGAGGGGTTCGAGCCCCGTCTTGTCCCAGACGCTTACGAGGGCTCTTGCCACGGGAAGGGGGTCTCTTTTCATGAAGCTGCTCTCCTGCAGGTTGAGTTGGTTGACGTTGGCCGGAAACATAGGGACGACAGTTTTACATGAGGAGTTTGCAGGGGTCAACTATTGATGGACTCGCAAAAAGTCCATCAATGCGCCCCGCGCGGGGCGCCCAAATCAATGACTTACACCGTAAGTCAT
>JARGFV010000171.1 GCA_029210545.1 bacterium | reverse complement strand
TTTCCTTACAAATCAATGACTTACGGTGTGAGTCATTGATTTGGGCGCCCCGCGCGGGGCGCGTTGATGGACTTTTTTGCGAGTCCATCAAGATTTACCCCGTGTCACCCTGTGGTTCAGCCTGGGAATGGCTGAGCTGCCTGTCCGCCATAGCTCGAAGAGCGACGGCGGATGGTTAGTCGGCTCTTGCCGCTTTTACAGGGACCGAGCCTCACCCCCAGAATTCAGGTTTTCTCCGTGTTCTCTGTGAGCTCTGTGAGAAACCGCTCTTTAGATCTTCTCTGCGGGTTGCGCGGCCTACCAGCGAGCCGCCTCCGCGTCCCCTGCGTTAAGGCTTTTATGTTTAAGCTCCGCCCGGAATGACGATGGTGATTTTACCCCGATACCCCGTTACTCCGATACGCCGATACGGATTTACTCCCCCTCCCCGCGTCACCGTTTCTCCGTTTCACCCCCTCAGGGTTGTTCTCCCTCTCCCGGCTCCTGAATCCCCGTGAGTGCGTGCATGCGTGGAGCGTGATTGCGAAGAAGATGTTTCGCACGAACGCACGTACGCTCTACTCACCCACGATACCTTCCCGGAAACGGCGGATCTTTTTCCTTATCTCTTTGAGCTTTTCTCCGATCGCCTTCTCTCTTCCTTGCTGGGAAGGAATGTAATAGTTTTTTTCCCCGAGTTCAGCGGGAAAAAAACTGTGCACCGACACCCCTTCCGGCATGTCGTGGGAGTATTCGTACCCCTTTCCGTACCCCAGGTCCTTCATGAGGCCCGTGGGGGCGTTGCGGATATGATGGGGCACCTGGTAGGCGGGGTTGTCCCTGATATCCCTCTGGACGCGCTTGTGCGCCGTGTAAAGGGCATTGCTCTTGGGGGCCATGGCCAGGTAAACGGTGAGCTGGGCGACGATGAGATCTCCCTCGGGCTCCCCAACGAAATCGAAGGCCTGCCTGGCGGCGGACGCCTGGACGAGGGCTCCGGGATCGGCCAGCCCCACGTCTTCCACGGCGAACCTTGCGAGACGTCTTAAAATGTACCGCCTGTCCTCCCCGGCCTCGAGCATCCTCGCAAGCCAGTACAGGGACGCGTCCGGATCGGAGCCCCGCAGGCTCTTGTGCAGGGCGCTGATGATGTTGTAGTGCTCCTCCCCTGTCTTGTCGTAGGCCAGGGACTTGGACTGGATGGCGTTTTTCACGTCCTGGGCCCGGATGACCCGTCGCCCTTCTTCGTCCGGCTGGACCATGAGGGCCGCCATCTCCAGGGCGTTGAGGGCCCGGCGGGCGTCGCCATCCGCTGCGGAGACGATAAAACTCACGGCTTCCTCCTTGAGAGACAGGTTCATGCCCTGAAGCTCTTCATCCCCGGCGACAGCCCTCTGAACAACGGTTTTGATTTCTTCCGTGTTCAGAGGGTTGAAGACGAACACCTTGCTGCGGGACAGCAGGGCCGCGTTGACCTCGAAGGAGGGGTTCTCGGTAGTGGCGCCGATGAGGATGACGTCCCCCGACTCGACGTAGGGCAGGAAGGCGTCCTGCTGGGCCTTGTTGAAACGGTGCACCTCGTCGACGAAAAGGATGGTCCTGCGCCCGGAGCGGCGTCTCAGCTCCCTCGCCCTGGCCATGACCTCCTTCATCTCCTTCGCGCCTGAGGTAACGGCGGTGTAAGAAAGGAACATGGAACCTGTTGTGTCCGCGATGAGGCGGGCCAGGGTGGTCTTGCCCGAACCCGGCGGCCCCCAGAAGATAACCGAGGCCAGGCGATCCTCCTCGATCATCCTCCGGAGGATGGCTCCCTCACCCATGAGATCTTCCTGGCCCACGAACTGCCCGAGCCCGGCCGGCCGCATCCGTTCGGCAAGGGGAGCGTATCCGCCCGCCGGAGGAGAGGCCCCCTGCTCCGGAAACAGGTCACCTGTGGTGGCAGCACCCGTATCTCCCTCAAATTCCTTGATTTTCCCAGGCATGTACCATAAATTATCAGAAACTTGTGCATCTGTCTTTCGCTAAGGTCCCGCCAAAGACTCCGGATGAGTTTATATCATCTTTCACAATGGCAGGTTTCCATCCGCGAAATAAAACCGGAAAAGAATTTGTGAAACGTATTTCCCCAATAATCCAGGAGGCTGAGATATCAATCAAGCCTCCTGGTGGGAAAGGGCAGCGATCATGACAATCAAAAAGATCCTGGTTATCGATGACGAAACATTCATATTAAACCTTCTGCGTAACGGCCTCACCGAGAGCGGGTTCGAGGTCATTACCGCTGACAACGGCTTCGACGGAATCCTGGCTGTGGAAGAGCAGCGTCCCGACTGCGTCATCACAGACATCATGATGCCGCGGCTGTCCGGCATCGACTTCCTGAAAGCGCTCAAGAACAACACGGGTACAAAGGACGTCCCGGTCATCCTCATCTCCGCCATGGACCAGGCCGAGATGGTCCAGCAGGGTCTTGACATGGGAGCGGTGGATTACATCACCAAGCCTTTCAAGATCAACGAGATCGTCGGAAAACTCCGGCACCACCTCCCATAGCGGTGCCTTGAAATGGAGCCTGTTTCAAAAATCCTCATCGTCGAAGATAACAGAGGGCTCAACGAGATCCTGCGCAAGATCGTGGAATCGGAGGGGTACGAAGCCGCCTCGGCCTTCACAGGGACCGAAGCCCTCCAGATGCTGACGGAAGATGGACCCTTCGACCTGATTCTCCTGGACGTGATGCTTCCGGATCCCGAATCACCTCCCGGAGGGGGGATGGACGGGTTCGAGGTTTGTCAGCGTGTCAAATCCGAGCCAACTCTCGACGACACCATGATCTTCCTGGTTACTGTCAAGGACCAGCCGGAAGACATCATGAGGGGGATCGACGCCGGCGCGGACGATTACATCACCAAACCTTTCAACACGACCCTTCTTCTGGCCAAGATCAAGGCCATGCTGCGCATCAAGAACCTTTCCGTGGAGCTGAAGAAGAAGAACCGGCTGCTTGAGGAGATGGCCATCACCGATGGTCTGACAGGTATCCCCAACTACCGTTTTTTTATCGAGAAACTCGACGAGGAGGTTAAAAGGAGCAGGCGCTACAAGACGCCGTTCAGCCTCATCATTCTGGACCTGGATAACTTCAAGGAGATCAACGACAACTATGGGCACCGGCACGGCGATTACGTCCTTCGGGAGGTGGCCGCAAGGCTTCAGCAGGGTCTCAGGGAGACCGACCTGCTGGCGAGGTACGGGGGCGACGAGTTCGCCATGCTCCTCACCCAGACCGATCTGGAGGGCGGGAAAAACGTGGCCGACCAGGTCCTGGAACGGCTATCGGTTCCCATCACGACAGACGGTTTCGAGCACCACATCCTAGCGAGTATCGGACTCGTTTACCACGACAGCCGGAAAGAGATCTCCGGCGATGATCTCATCGTTGCCGCGGACAACGCCCTTTACACGGCCAAGGAGATGGGTGGTGACCAGATCCACATCTCGGACGTTGGAAAAGCCGATTGATCCGAGGAGCTAATTTCAGATTCCAAAAATAATGACTTCGCAAAAAGTCATCAATGCGCCCCGCGCGGGGCGCCCAAATCAATGACAAGCCGCGCCTGGGAAGGGCGCCCGGATCGATGACCGAT
>JARGFV010000170.1 GCA_029210545.1 bacterium | reverse complement strand
TGAGGAAAGGGAAAACCACGCTTTTCCCTTTCCGTGGAGCGAAAAGTCCCGGATTGGACTTTTTGCGACTCTATCAAACTTGCTCCGTGAACCGTGAACCGTGAACCGTGAACTTTCGCGAGGAGTGCGTTATGCTTGAAGTCGACGTTGTCGACGCGACCGCCCGGCTGAACCTGGCCAGGTCCATGAAAGGGTACAATCGGCCCTTTGACGTCATCGGGACCTACAGGCTCATCGATGACGGCGAGAGGCCGGAGGCCACAGTGATGCTCCGTGCCGGGGACCAGGAGATGCACGAAGCCGGCATCGGGGTCGGGCCCGTGGACGCCCTCGCCAATGTGCTCAAAAAATCGCTGGGGCGTCTTTTCCCCGATCTGCTCAACGTCCGGCTGGTGGATTTCGAGGTGCGCCTCATCCAGGGGACCATCGGCACCTCGGCCCAGGTGGCGGTAAGCATCGTCTTCTCGGACGGCAGCAACCTGTGGCGTGTCTCTTCGGCGGACGACAACATCAACCTCGCCTCCTTCCGGGCGCTCCTCGACGGGTACGAGTACGCGGTCTATCTTTGGGACAGTGGAAAGGGAGGGGGGAAGAGGGAGAAGAGGAAAACCAAGGTCCACCCTTCGACAGGCTCAGGGCGGGGAAGTCCAAAGGCCAAAGGGAAGAGGAAAGGGAAGACCTAGACCTGGACCTGGACCTGGAACAAGAACTGGACCTGATCCAGACAGCTTTGGTCGCTATCTTGCACAGCATTCTGCATGAAGACGGTCGACAGGATCAACAGATTTGAGGATCTGATCGTTTGGCAGAAATCTCTACAGATAACAAAGAAGATGGATTCGCAAAAAGTCCATCAACGCACCCCGCGTGGGGTGCCCAAATCAATGACCCGCATCGTAAGTCATTGATTTGTAAGGAAAGGGAAAACCACGCTTTTCCCTTTCCGTGGAGCGAAAAGTCCCGGATTGGACTTTTTGCGACCCTATCAAAGAAGATATTCCTCCTTTCCACGACGGGTCGCTTATCCCATAACTACACACTCAGGAACCAGATCCAAAGAGCCTCTTTGTCCGTAATTTCAAATATTACCGAGGGGTTTGGAAGGCACGGAAAACAGGATTTCAGGTATTTTCTGTCAATCGCGAACGGTTCAGCCAATGAGGTAAGAGCACAATTACACCTGATAAAAGAGTTGGCTTATGTCGCTCCTTCGGAAGTGGACGAACTCATCGATCTGTTTAATGAAGTGAGCAGAATGATAAAAGGGTTGAGAAATAGCATCAGGACTTGATCGGAATACAGATGGAGTTCTTGCCCAACGATGCATTGTGAAGGACCAGGACCAGGACTCACCTATGAACCTTACCCGTATCGTCACCCACGATGACCTGGACGGTGTCGTCAGCGCCGCCCTCGTTTCCCTGGCCCTTTCCATCGACCGTTTTTTTTTCGCCGGTCCTGTGAACGTACAGACAGGCCGGGCTGCGACCACGGAAAGTGACGTGGTGTGCGACCTGCCCTGCCCTGTGCGGGTGGGCATGTGGTTCGACCATCATCCCGGGAACCTGGAGGACCTGCGCCTCCGCGACATCGATCCGGATTCCATTCCCGGAAAATTCTCCGCCCAACCCTCCTGCGCCCGGGTGGTATTCGAGCACTTCAGGCAGGACATCGAGTTCCCGGAGTTCATGGCCGAGACGGTGACGCGAACCGACCGGATCGACTCCTTTGACTACCGGACCATGGCCGAGTGGCGGGAGCCCACCCCGGAGCGTAAACTTTCGGACTCCATGTTCGCGGCCTTTTCCGAAAAGCACGGCTACTACCCCTACTTGGAGAAGGTCCTGCGAATGCTCCGATCCGGAACAATGGAGGAGGCCGTGGCTGATCCCGAGGTGGCGGCCCGGGTTCACCAGTACCATCTGGGCGAAGAGAAGAGCCTTGTCCTTTTCCGGCAGGATTCGGCTTTTCACACCGATGATCCGGAGCACGAGATCGTCATCGTGGACCTTACCCGCCACAACCGCAAACCGGAGGTGATCCGCTCGGCGGCCTTTATCACCCATCCGGAGGCCAGGGCGGTCCTGTTGATCGGGAACGCCTTTTCCGGGGGGCGGAAGACCAACAACCTGTCCTTTTCCATGTCCCTGTCCTTTCTCATGAACCGCGTTGAACACGGGAAAGATATCGGTGAGATCATGCGGGAACTCAACATCGGCGACGGGCACCGTGGCGCTGCGGGCGGGCGCGTCGATTGCCGCAGCAAGGACGAAATGCTGAAAACAAAAGAAGCCACTATCGGCAGGATAATTCAGCTTTGGAAGGGGATGTAGGGTGTGCTCTTACTGGTGAAACGTGAAAAGTGAAACGTGAACGGTTTTACGATTCACCTTTGATAGAGTCGCAAAAAGTCCAATCCGGGACTTTTCGCTCCACGGAAAGGGAAAAGCGTCGTTTTCCCTTTCCTTACAAATCAATGATTTACGGTGTGAGTCATTGATTTGGGCGCCCCGCTCGGGGCGCGTTGATGGACTTTTTGCGAGTCCATCACCTTTCACGGTTCACGATTCACTCGTGTTAAGGAGAGATATGGACATGCCAAAGATCGATATCAAGGAAACCCCCGCTCTCACGGTGGCCTCTCTTGAATCAACCGGCTCCTTCGACGAGGTGGGCCGGGTATTCATGGAGCTGTTTCGCTGGGTCCTGGTGAGCGGAGGCAAGGTAGCCTCCTATCCCATGGCCCTGTTCCCCTCTCCCCCGGACCAGGTGCCGGCCGAGGGCGTGCGCTTCGAGGCGTGCATCCCCATTGACCCTGCCGCCGCTCTGAAACCGGGAGACGGTGTCGCCATCCGGCAACTGCCGGCCGCCACTGTCGCCTTTGTGCGTCATCATGGAGGGTACGGCAAGGTAGGACTCGCCTACGACCGCATCCTGACCTGGGCGGCCCAGGCCGGATACGAGGTGGCTGGCCCAAGCAGGGAACTCTACCTGACAAACCCGATGCAGACTGAGGAAGGGGACCTGGTCACGGAAATTCAGGTTCCGGTTAGAAAGTCAGCTTGAATTTCCGTGGCACGAGACACGGAGAACTAAATTAACCTATATTATAAACGGTGGTGCCCACTTATATGATTATCACGGGGAAGGGGAGACACGGGGAAGATCTGAGGCTGAACGACGAGGCGACTGGAGGAGCAGCGATCCCCCCGTCGTCATTCCGGAAAACACACCGCAGGCGTGGTTATCCGGAATCCAGGGGAAGTACAAAGACCGAAATACGAAGGTGTGTCTTTTCTCCGCACTTCGGTCTTTGCCTGCCCTGAGCCCGTCGATGGGCTCAGGGTACTATCTAGACTCTGGCCCCTTGAGCCCTGCCCCTTGAACCTGGTCCCTTTGACTCTGGACCGCTTCTTTCCTCCGGCCATCGGACTCTGGACTGCCTAATCCCCCGTCAGGAAATTTCCTTTCACGTCACCGCTTCTCCCCGGCCCCGCGCCTGATGTATTGTCTCCCTCTCGCCCCCTCGCCCTCTCTCCCCATCCCGGGTTCCGGCAAACGCCGCTTTACGGACCAGGGAGCTTGCGCTAAAATCAGAAGCGCTGTCAGTTGAATGCGGAGGTGATGTGATGAGGACCCTTATAATAACGATCATGGCCCTTGTGCTGGCGTTTGCCGGGACTGTATACGCCGACCCCGACAACTTCGGGGGCAACGGCAACGGGTGGTCTGCCGAATCCAGTTTCGGTGTCGATTACTACCAGCACAAGAACACCGATACCCACACCAAGAACTTCGACTCCAGCCAGGGCGCCGGCAAGAGGTTCAGTCAGCCCGGAAATGCCGAGGGGAAGGCCAGCGGCAGCTCGGTGATCCTGGAAGACCCCATGCACCCTGGGACACAAATACTTCCGGGGTCCAACGGAAAGTGAGTTCCACCCGAAAGTATTTGTGTGTGAAATTTCAGATACGTTTTCTCAGACCCCTTTCCATTGACACCTCTCCAGAGGCGTGGTAGTTAACCCCTTTCTCCAGGAGGCAGCCATGAATTGATGGACTCGCAAAAAGTCCATCAACGCGCCCCGCGCGGGGCGCCCAAATCAATGACTCACTCCGTAAGTCATT
>JARGFV010000169.1 GCA_029210545.1 bacterium | reverse complement strand
ACATCCGGTCCCTGGCGAAGGCGACCCTGCCCAGAACCTCGTCCAGGAACCCCATGATGACGCCCCCATGAACGATCCCCTCGTAACCGCAGTGCCGCTTTTCCGGAGTGAAGCGACCCTCTATGTCGCCGTTTTCGAGGGTCCGGAAGGCAGCCTTTAACCCGCACTCATTGTCAGGGCCGCAGACGAAACAGCCGGGAAAAAGAACTTGCTCCACAAGGGCTCCTTTCGGTCGCAGGAAAAATTTACGGTTTGCAGTTCACGGTTTACAGTTGCAGCACCTGGACAGATGCAACTTCTTTTGACAAAACGACCCTGTTGAAATAATAGTTTACAGCTGAAAGGCATTGCATTCAGGTTCTGACTGTAAACCGTAAACCGTGAACTGTAAACTTGCATGGAGGTTTTAATGACAAAATTCCTCGGCATCATCGGCGGCAGCGGACTTTACGAGATGGAGGGTCTCACCAACATCACCTCGGTGAGCATGTCCACACCTTTCGGAGACCCATCCGATGAGATCATTACCGGTACCCTCGGCGACATTACCTTGGCGTTCCTGCCCCGGCACGGCAAAGGTCACCGGATAACGCCATCCGAGATCAACTACAGGGCCAACATCTACGCGTTAAAAACCCTCGGGGTAGACTCCATCATCGCCGTTTCCGCAGTGGGAAGCATGAAAGAGGAGATCGTACCCGGTGACCTCGTCGTCCCTCACCAGTTCATCGACAGGACCAGGGGGCGCGCTTCCACCTTTTTCGGCAACGGTATCGCGGGCCACGTGGCTTTCGCCGACCCCGTCTGCCACAGCCTTGCCGACATCGCCGCGAAGGGCGCCGCCAGTACCGGCGCAAAGGTCCATCAGGGCGGCACCTACATCTGCATGGAGGGGCCCCAGTTCTCCACCCGCGCCGAATCGAACCTCTACCGCAGCTGGGGCGTCGATGTCATCGGGATGACGAACATCCCGGAGGCCAAGCTCGCCAGGGAGGCCGAGCTGTGCTACGCCACGGTGGCCCTCGCCACCGACTACGACTGCTGGCACGAAACGGAAGAGGACGTCTCCGTGGAAGCGATCCTCCAGATCATGCGCAAGAACGTCGAGAACGCCAGGACAGCCATCGCCTGGGCCGCGCGCAACATGGTTGAAAAGGCGCCCTGCGGGTGCTCCGAGGCCCTCAAATTCGCCATTGTCACCGATCGGTCCGCCATCCCCGAGGAGACAAAGAAAGACCTGGAGCCGATCATCGGCAAGTACATTAAATAAAGAAGGTGGAATGGAGAAGGAGGGAGGAGGAATAATGAACAAAAGAGCTTTGATTCCATATTCCATATTCCCTGTTCCAGATTCATGATGCTTGCCTTTATAGATTCCTATCTAGACCACCTCCTGATCGAAAAGGGGCTCTCCAACAATACCCTTTCCGCCTACCGTGCCGACCTGTCCGGATACGCGCGCTTCCTGGAGACAGAGGGCGTCAGGGAACCGGGACAGGTCCGGCCGGCCCACATCACGTCGTTCATCGCCGCCCTGCGCGACGAGGGTCTTTCCGCCCGCACAGCCCGGAGGAAACTGGTGTCCATCCGGGGCTTTCACCGGCACCTCGTTCTCAACAGGACCGCGGAAAAGAACCCCGCCGAAAACATCCCGCCTCTCCAGGTTCCCCGCAACCTGCCCGATGTTCTGACAGCAAACGAAATGGACCTCCTGCTGAATCAACCCGACCTTTCCAACAGCCAGGGCGTCAGGGACCGGGCCATGCTGGAGGTCATTTACGCCGCCGGCCTCCGGGTCTCCGAGCTCATCGGGCTCAGGATGGAAGAAGTCAGCCTGGAAGCGGGGTTCCTGAGGGTTACCGGGAAAGGATCCCGGCAGCGGCTGACCCCCGTGGGCAAAGAGGCCATCTACTGGCTTGAACGTTACCTGAAGGAGGCACGGCCGGAGCTTCTTAAGGGGAAACTCTCGGAATGGGTCTTTCCGGGCAGGGGAGGGAAGGGCTGCATCAGCCGGCAGGCCGTCTGGCAGAAGATCCAGGCCTACTCCCTCAAGGCCGGCCTGCGAAAGATCCATCCCCACACCTTCCGGCATAGCTTCGCCACCCACCTTTTAGAGGGCGGCGCCGACCTTCGCAGTGTCCAGATCCTCCTGGGGCACGCCAATATCGTGACAACGCAGATATACACCCATGTGTCGCGCAAGCATTTGATCGAGGTCCACAGGAAGTATCATCCGAGAGGCTGATGTGAGCAAGAAGGTGGAATAGGGAAGGTGGAAGGTGGAAGAAAAGCTAAAGGCAGCCTCACGCAGAGCCGCAGAGACGCGGAGAAAGGCTATGATCAAAGGGGGAAAGCTTGTCATCGCGAGCAACCACCCATGCGAAGCGATCTCATGCCTCATAGCTCAAAAGTCCGGATTTTACCGCGGAGGACACGGAGAAAGGCTTATACCATGGGATAAACTGCTCCGTCATTCCGGGCAACGACCCGGAATCCAGTAAGGCTCGTTTCCTGCAAAAGCGTTCAGAGCGGCCTCACGCAAAGCCGCAAAGCCGCGAAGAAAGGCAGTGCAAAATTGGGGGAATGGTTGTCACTGCGCCTGTCCGCCATAGCCTCTGGTGAAGGAGGAAGCTTCAGCGAAGGTGGAAGTTCACAGAGAAGAGCCCGGACTGTTGCCCTGGCCGCATAATTTTTCGGGCGCCTTACTCCGACTTTCGCATCTATCGCCGCCACCATAGTTGGTGGTATAGATATAAAGTGAGTTTGTGGGGAAACGCACTCCAGGCCATTGCAACCATCGATTCTCATCCCGTTGACTCAGTAAACAGAACGCCGCATCCCCTGTTAACCTGGCAGGCTGTCTTGTCCTCTCCGGTCTGCCACGTACCATCTAAAGGGAGCCGATGGTGGATCGCTCCGAACGGTTCTACAGGATCGACAGGCTGCTCAGGTGCAGGAAGGTCGTCACCTCGGAGCGGTTCCTGGAGGAACTTGAGGTCTCGGCCGCCACTTTGAAGAGGGACCTCCAGTACCTTCGGAACCGCTTCAATGCGCCCATCGTCTGGGACAGGGCCGCCGGGGGATACCGGTTCGCGACCCCGGAAACGGGTCCGGTTTATGAACTGCCCGGTTTCTGGTTCTCCTCGGGAGAGCTCTGCGCCCTTCTGGCCGCCCACAGGTGCCTGGCCGCCATAGATCCAGGATTTCTCGACACCCAGGTCGAACCCCTGCGGGCCCGCATTGAGGCCCTCCTCGAATCATCGGGGCATCCCCCATCGAAATTCATGGACCGCGTCCGTCTCCTTCCCATGACCCGAAGGGCCGTCGAGTCTTGTTTCTTTTCCGCGGTCGCCGCCGCCCTCTTCGAACGAAAGCGGCTCGAGATCGAAGCCTACAGCCGGGCAAGGGACGAGATCAATGCACGCACGGTTTCCCCGCAGAGACTCGTCCACTACAGGGACAACTGGTACCTGGACGCGTGGTGCCACTGGAGGAAAGCCCTACGGAGTTTTTCCGTTGATTCCATCCGGAAGGTCGTTCCGTCCGAAAAGCCTGTCAGAGAGATTCCGGAAGAGCTCCTCGACTCCCATTTCGCCGCATCCTACGGGATCTTCGCCGGGAAGGTAAAAGCGTGGGCCGTCCTGCGTTTCTCCCCGCTGCGCGCCCGCTGGGTGGAGAGCGAGCTCTGGCACCCCCATCAGGTCCGTGAGCGCCTCAACGACGGCGGACTGCGTTTACGTGTCCCGTATTCGGACGAAAGGGAGATCCTCATGGACATCCTCAGGCACGGTGCGGAAGTCGTCGTCGAGGCACCCGAATCACTGCGGGAGAGGGTCGCGGAGGAGGTCCGCAGGATGGCGGGGACATATGAATCCTGATCGCCCCGTTCGTCATCGCGAACCGTGGTCAGAGTGAAGCGATCCCGGGTAAGCGCGACTCCTGTGAAAGCGGCATGAGCCTTAACGCAGGGGGCCGCAGGTCGGCCATCCCCGGCCGAATCGCAGATGGCCGCAGAAAAAAGCAGGCGAGGGGGGAAGGCACGGTTCCTGTAAAAGCGTTCAGAGCGGCCTCACGCAAAGCCGCAAAGCCGCGAAGAAAGGCAGGGCAAAATTGGGGGGAACGGTTGTCACTGCGCCTGTCCGCCATAGCCCGGAACTTTTCGAGGGCGAAGGCGGAAACCGGATACCGCGTGAAGCAGTCCCGGTGATCAGTCCACCATAATATCAACTGAATGGAGGAAAAAGTTGCCGATCCCGGATTTTCAGACCGTGATGCTTCCACTTCTCGAAGTGGCCGGCGATGGCCAGACGAGGTCGGTGGCGGATGCCCGTGAGGAGTTGGCGATACGGTTCCAACTCACCGCTGAGGAGCGTGAAGCGCTTCTGCCAAGCGGAAGACAGCCGATCTTCAACAACCG
>JARGFV010000168.1 GCA_029210545.1 bacterium | reverse complement strand
GCTCAGTCCTGCATTCAGAACCAGAACTGGATCTGATCTTCTCCATACAAGACACACGAACCATCTCAAAAAACCTGACCATCCAGTACCAGAATACGATCTATCAGATTCAAGCCAAAGATCGGACACGGCGCCTGAGATTCGCGGAAGTCACCATCTGCGAAGCCTTCGACGGAACAGTCACCCTGCTGTATCAGGGCAAGACCCTCGAGTATTCAATCTACAAAAAGGCTCAAAGACCAACTCCCCTCGAGGACGAAAAAACCATCAACCAGCGCGTCGATAAAGCCATGGCAGGTCAAGCAAAACAACCGAACGGCAAACCCGCTTCCGATCATCCATGGCGACATCCTTTCCTCGCCCCCTTGCAAACACATGGTGACAGAAAGGGGACATCTCTAAATGGGAGAAAAGGGGACATCTCTACTTTGCGTTGACAGCCCGCACCACCCGATCATTTTTCGCGGCATGCGCCGGCGTTATTGACGTCCCGAAACGATGACCTTGTGAAACAATAACCTTTATGGGCAGAAGGAATCAAGATGGGCGTAGTGAAAAATGTGCACTTTCTTCTCCCTTATCCTTTTCACCTTCCACCCCTTCGACTGGCTCAGGGTCTACGACTTTCACTTTCCACTTTCCACTATCACTTCCCCTTATACCTGTCTTTATGCACCTTTCCCCAGTCCAGGCTGTCCCGGCCGTGGGGCGGATGGCTCTGGGCCGGATATCCCAGGCCGATGACGCACTCGACCATGTAAGGCTCCGGTACCCCAAGTGCCTCCCTGATGTACTGTTCGGCAGACATTTCCCCGCTACGGGACCTGAGCCTTACCTGGCACCAGCAGCTGCCCAGTTCCAGTGCCTCTGCAGCGTACTGGAGGGTAATAGCGGCGATGGAGCAGTCCTCGATGCAGGTGTCAGAGACGCTGGTATCACCCAGGATGACCATGGCAAGGGGGGCTGAGGCCAGAAACCCGGCACCGTGGGGCTTGCATTTTGCCAGCTGGTCGATGGTCTCCCTGTCATCGATGATGATGAACTCCCAGGGGTTGATGGAACGGGACGAGGGGGAGCGCAGGAGGGCCTCGGTGAGGAGCAGGACCTTCTCTTCCTCGACGGGCCTGTCCTCGAACTTCCGTACGCTGCGCCGGTTGCGAAGGATCTCTAACATGGGTGCCTCCTCAGAAGCTTAATGGTCAAAGGCCGATTTAACCAGAGGCACATCAAAAACGCGTCAATCAATGGAAACGCCTGTCTTCGGTCTTCGACCTGTTTTTCGCGCCTTTCTCCGCGTCCCCGCCTGCCCCGAGCTTGTCGAGGGGTATCCCCGCGTCTGCTCTTCCCCATCCGTGTCCCCGTGTCCCCGCGTCGAAGCCTGTCACGCCGCCTTTTCGCTCCGCCTGCCATCCGTAGCCATGCTTACGGCGTGACGAAGGATGGTCGCCCAGTCGTCAAGTCGAGGTTCTCCCCCCTACTCCCACGCACCCTCACTCCCCCGCTCCCGGTACCACGCCACGGTCCTCGCCACGGCCTCATGGAAACCGACAGCGGGACTGTAGCCCAGGAGACGACGGGCCTTTTCAATGGAAAAATGGTAGTCCCGGCCGCCGTTGGACGCGCGGTACCGGGTGAGCAGCGGCGGCGTCGAGATGCCCAGGAGCCTGTAAACTCCTTCCCACGCCGCGCCCGCGGCGTAGGCCAGGGGAAAGGGGATGGAGAACCTGGGGGGCCGAAGGTCCAGTTCCGAGGCGAAACTCTCCGTGAACTCCCGCCAGGTGATGTCCAGCCCGTCGGTGACCGTAAAGGCCTCTCCCGCCGCGAAGGGGTTCGTGCACGCCGCCAGGATACCGTCCACCAGGTTCGCCACGTACACGGGGGCCGTCAGGCGCCTTCCCCCGTCAATGTAGCCCGCCTTGCCCGTCACCATGGCGTCGAGGTACTTTTCCATGAAAGTATGGTCCCGGGGGCCGAAAACGTTGCCCGGACGGATGCTCGTCACCTCCATGGAGGTGGAGGCCGAAAAATCGAAGAGCCAGCGCTCGGCGATCTTCTTCGTTTCGCAGTAGTGAAAGGGGGTTTCGGCCATGGGCGCGGACTCCGGCAGGTCCCGGAACCCCGGGAAACCGTGCACCGCGGTGGTACCGATGTGAACGAAGCGGCTCACTCCGCTCCGGGCTGCAGCCTCGGCCACGTTCCGTGTTCCGGTGACGTTAACCTCGTAAAACCGCCGGTATGGCCCCCAGTCGGAAGCCAGTCCCGCCACGTGGACGACGGTATCCACACCCGGCATGGGTTTGGTGAGCGTAGCGCTGTCGGTCACATCCCCCTTGAACAGCTGGAGGTCAAGACCGGTGATAAACGACAGATCCGAGGTCGGCCGTACGATACCCTTTACCTCACACCCCAGGCGCTGCAGACGCCGGGCCACGTGGCTGCCGATAAACCCGTTGACACCGGTTACCAGCACGGTTCTCAACCTGATCTCCCCGTCATCGGAAGATCACCAGGAGGTCCACCAGGACCCCGAGGGCGGCGTGGAGAACCCAGCCGTACCAGATGGAGCCGGTCCGCAGTGCCAGTGTCCCGAAGACGAGCCCCGCGAGGATGGAACCGGTGACCTCACCCTCCGGTTTACCGATGTGAAGAAGACAGGAGGGGATCGTCTGGATCAGGATGGCGTTCATGCCGCCGAAAACACGCGCCAGGGGGAACAGCATGAACCCACGGAAGAAAAACTCCCAGGCCAGGTAGTAGAGCAGGACATAGGCGGCCTCGTAGACCAGCACCAGGTCGGTGCGGGTGGTCACGATCCTGGCAAGGGGGTATTCCAGCCGGACGTCGGGCATGGAGGACGCCAGGAGGGAAAAGGGGACGACCAGGAGAGGCAGAGCGAGGGCAACGAAGATCAGCCCGAAGCGCCGGTCACCCCACTTGATCCCCATCTCGCCGGGAGTAAAACCCATCCTGACTCCGGCGAAGATGAAGGGGATGACAAGGACGAGGAGAAAAAAGGAGGACCACTGGAACACGACAGCGAAGAGACCGGCAAGAGGGTGCCCGGCCAGGCCTGGGAACCAGTCGGCAAACCGGTCCGCCCAGCCCCGGTAACGGTAAATCGTGAGCAGGACCGGCGCCGAGAGCAGGACAATGTAGGTATTGCCCTGCCTGCCATCGTACCCGACCCGCCTGAGAAATTCTCTCAACCTTCCTCCCCGAAGTGGGGCGCCAGCCCGGCACCGCATTTCCGGATGATCCAGCCGCCAAGGTGCCAGCCGGCAACTGCCCAAACCAGGCCGGCGATCAGATCAACGACGTAATGATACCTGAGGTATACGAGGGAAACAAGAATGCCGACACCACACCCCAGGAACCACCGGAACATGGCCCGGTTCTCCCTGAAGGCGAGCATCAGTGTGACCAGGAGGATCGCGGCGTGGAGGCTGGGAAAGGCATCGAGCTTGTTGGGCTCGAGCAGGTCGATGAGTTTCCGGATCGGTTCGGAGAGAAACGGGCCGCTCAACCTGTCACCCTGCAGGTGGGCCAGGTAAAACCGGGGACCCTGAACCGGCACGAGAAAGTAGGCCACGTAGGCCCCGTAATAACAGAGAAGATAGCGGAAAACACCGTCCGAAACGGCCCTGTACCGGCCCCTGGCGAGCATCCAGCCCAGGAGGATGACCGGCATGGGAAAATAGAAGGCGTACAGGATGTACAGGGCCTCCGTGAGAACGGGGCTGGAAAACCCCTCCAGCCAGACCGTGGGGTGGAGTCCGAAAAGGGTGTGATCGGCGGCAGCCATGAGCCAGTCGTACCGCCGGGGGTTGAAGTGGGGCAGCGTCAGGGCGATGGACTCGAAGGCGACGAACAGGAAGAGCACCGTCAGAAGGAAGATCAGGGGCGGCGCCAGGCGACGACCGTCATAACGTTCCCTCACACGTACGGATGATTCCACCAGGAGGACCAGGATGAGATACCAGGCAGGCGCCTGGAGCGGGTTCGGGATCCTCGGCAATGCGAGGAAATAGAAGACAAGGAGAAAACCCGCCATGAGCAGGTTGGTCAGGTCGATGAGGCTGTACCGGGCCATGCCCCTGTTGGAGGATCCGCTGAAGCGCATGGATGGAATTCCCCGGACCATAAACTATATGTACTTCGAAATGTGGCGGAATTTCAAGGCGTCCGTATTTCCATCCCCCGCCTTTTACATGACCCCGATCGCTTCGCACAGGCAGGTTCCTTTCACCCCCACCTCGGTCCTCCCCCCACGCACCCATACCCCCCATACCCCCATTCCTCGTTACCCCTCCACCACCGTGGGGTCAGTTCTCGTTATTCATACTTTTAGAACGCCCGTGGGGTCTGGTTAACCGAGTTGGCCCTATTCTTGCTCCTCTTTCCTGACAATGGAAAGGAGGAGCA
>JARGFV010000167.1 GCA_029210545.1 bacterium | reverse complement strand
ACCTGACAAATCACTCAACGTAAGGTTCAACATCACCCGGGTGATGTTGAACCTTACGTTGAGTGATTTGTCAGGTCGCACGGGTTGTGACGTCGGTCACCTTTCGAGGCTAGAGCGGGGGCTTATTCAGCCAAGGCGCGAAACCCAAAAAAAAATTTCGGCGGCGCTTGGTGTCGACACGGCGTTGTTGTTCCCTACAGCTGGGTCGCGTTCGTGAAACTGGAAAAGCACTTTTCGATGACCGAGATAACGGACCTTTTATCTTGTTCACGGACGACGATTTATAGATTAATGCAGGATTTAAATTTCCCTCGGGGTAAGCGGGTCGGCGGTCGTCTGCTGTTCGCTGAGTCAACGGTGATCCGGTGGCTGGATATCCAGCCGGACGGCCCATTTGAGGGTCCAATTGCGAATCGTTTCGGTGACGGGGCAACCCTTGAGAAGACGGAATAGGAGAATTTTTTGTGGGCGGCAAAACTGGTTATTATGAAACTCGTCTAGGGAAAATTAAGTGGACCGGAAATCAGGGAAAAGCCTTGTGCCCGTTTCATGAGGACACGGTTCCCTCGCTTTCCATCAACAGTTCAACGGGCGCCTTCAAATGCTTTGCTTGCGGCGAACAAGGTTCCTTCAAGCTCTTCAAGGAGCGGATCGGAGATGCTCCCCTACCCGCATTGCCACCGACGAAAGCGCGTAAAAAAAACCACGGTAAAATTTCAGTGGCCTATGATTACACGGACGCCGACGCAAATCTCCTCTACCAAAACGTCAGGTTCGAGCCAAAGGACTTTCGCATCCGGCGGCCTGACGGCAAGGGCGGTTGGGTTTGGAATTTGGACGGGCAAGCGCGGGTCCCGTTCGGATTGCCCGAACTTAATAGGGCGGTATCGGTTGCCATCGTGGAAGGCGAAAAGGATGTAAGGACCTTGGGCACGTGGGGGATTACCGCTACCACCTTCGGGTCGGCCGGGACGTGGAACGCCGACTATAACGATGTTTTCCTAGGAAAACGGGTGGCCATTTTGCCCGATAATGATCGGGCCGGGTTGGAACATGCCCAGCGTGTCGCCCGTCAACTCCACGGGGTAGCCGAATCCCTGAAGATCGTAATTTTGCCTGTGGGTGCCGGGGAGGACGTTACTGATTACCTGGAAAAACACGGCGAAATCGCGGACTTAATCAATTTAATTAAAGCAACTTCTGAATTTGAAGTACCGGCCGATCAACCCGAGGAACTGGTGGAAATCGAAGCTCCCCTCCCCCTCCGGCCGTCCCGGCCTGAACCTGAACCCTACCCCGTGGACTCCCTACCTGCATTGCTGCGCGACCTGGTGTCGGACATTGTTGCAAGTGTCCAGTGCCCGGCCGCTCTGGCCGCTAATACCGTTGTGGCCGCTGCGACCTTTGCCGTTCAGGGCCACGTGCAGGTCAACATTGATGGTCGATCGTTCCCTGTCTCAAACAACTTCATTACAATTGGGGATTCTGGAGAGAGAAAAGATGCTGTCGACCGGATTGCTTGGGGGCCTGTTTATCGGCGGCAAAAAACGCTTCATGACTTGCGGTCCTTACGCCTTGTGGAGTACGAAGCGGCTGTGGCGGGATGGGAAAAAGAGAAGATCATGAGAATGAAAAAAAGCAACTCTGGTTCGGCGGTGAAAGCGGCTCTTGTTGAACTTGGGGCTAAGCCCGAGCCTCCCATTGGTGCCACCCTCATTTTGGAGGAACCGACGTTTGAAGCTTTGGTCAAAACACTGCACACGGAACAACCGTCAATCGGGCTATCGACCACTGAAGGGGGCCGCCTCGTGGGTGGCCACGCCTTTAACAGGGATAATCTCCTCAAAACCATCTCCGGCTTTTCCAACTGTTGGGACGGGAAACCGCTGACCAGGAACCGTTCGGGGGACGGGAACCTGTTGCTTCACGGCCGCCGGGTGACCGTCAACTTGATGATGCAACCGGTCGTCTGGGCGGAAATGACGGGTAACGTTCTTTTTCGCCAACAGGGTTTTTTTAGCCGGTGCCTGATCGCGTGGCCCGCCTCCAACATTGGTAACCGTCCGTATCGGGCTGTAAATGTATTGGAATTGCCCAGTTTCAAGCGTTTTTTTCAAGTGATGATGGGTCTGCTGGAGCGTCCACTCCCTCTTGCCGAGGGTGCGCGAAACGAGTTAACCCCGAGATCACTGACCCTCACCCCGGACGCAAAATCGGTCTGGATCAAGTTTCACGATCACATTGAGCAACTCCTTGCTGAGGGGCAGGCCCTCTACCCTATCCGGGGATTCGCTGCGAAAGCTGCCGAACACGTTCTCAGGCTGGCGGGTGTGTTCGCCGTCATCGAAGATCCCGACGCCGCTGAGATCACCGTCACGGGGCTTGAGCAGGCCATCCCAACCGTGCAGTTTCATCTCGGGGAGGCGGTGCGCCTACAGCAGAACGCTGAGGAAGAGCCGGAGCTGGCCGGGGCTGCCAAGGTTCTCGAGTGGATCCGGCAGCGTGGCGGGAAAGTTAGTCTGCCGACCCTCTACGCCTACGGGCCACCGGTGGCGAGGCCAAAAAACAACGCCCTCGCTATCATGGAGGTCCTGGTGGATCACCGGTTGGCCAGGGTCACACACGGCGATGCCCGGACCCCTCGCGCGTGGGAGCTGGTAGAAACATGAGTTTCCCGAAATTTAATGTTACCGGAACCAGGAACCGGGAGTGCCTCGACCTGTTCCGGGTGGCCGTGGAAAATCTTAATAAAATGTATGAAGCAGGTGCTATCAAGTGGGTTAATGAGAACCGTCCTGACCTCATACGATTGTGTGCCGGTGCTGAGGACAGAGTTGACAGGTCCATTCTTGCCGGTGACATCAACAAAACGAAGGAAGCGATCACTGTATATCTGGACTGTTACAAGAACCTGATAACGGCTTTTACGGAGAGGGGGCTTAATGCCGTCCACAGCCCTTTCCGTTAGCGGTACGGCCGGGGGTTAATACCCCTGGCCGTACATAACCCTACAAATTTTATGGTTAATGCCGATGAGTAAGAAAAAAGAACGAATAAACAAGGTCACCTTAAGGGATAAACTGCGAGGTTTCGACATCGACGCTTTGGACGGGCGCACGAAGGAGGCCAAGGAAATCGCCGAGGCAAGAGCGGTGATTCTGGATGCACTCGGCCCCGTATCACCGATGAAAAGCGCGCTTGTGGACAGAGCCGTCTTCCTGGTCTGGAAATGCCGGATCATGGAATCACGGATGTTACAGGGAGATCCGGACGCGTACAGCAAGGACCACCTCCGGCACGTCGAGGTTCTACGTCGGACCCTGCAATCTTTAGGACTAGAAAGCCACAAAACCGAGAGAACCCTGTCGGACGTTTTCGCAGAGGTGGTAGCGGAGGAGGACAATTGAAAAAACTGGATATCGTGAAGTTTGCGGAAACATTTTACCGCCTTGAAAGCGGCAAGCCCATAAAGCTTGAAGCGTGGCAGCTTGAAAAAATCATCAAGCCGATCTTTCACAATATAGATGACGGTGGAAACCGGGTTATCAACGAGGCCTTGATCATGCTCCCCAAGAAAAACGGCAAAACGTCGTTGATGGCGCTGTTCAGCCTTTACCTGCTCCTTGCCGACGGTGAAGAAAGTCCTGAAGTGTTCCTCCTGGCTTCAGACAAAGACCAGGCCAGGATTTGCTGGCGGTTCATCAAAAAAGCCGTCGAACGGTCGCCCGAGCTTAAAAAACACGTCAAGGTTTTCAAGGATGCTTTAGAGGTCCCCGGTAACGGCGGGCTCCTCCAAGTGCTCGCGTCAGATTCAGACAGCGCGCACGGCCTAAACCCGCACGGGGTGATTGTCGATGAATTATGGTCACAGAGGAATTGGGACCTTCTTGAGGCCATGACGCACTCGCCGGCCAGGAAACAGGCGTTGCACCTTTACATTTCCTATACCGGCTTCGACCAAAGTAAGGGTGTCCCGCTGTGGGATCTATACCAACGGGGGCTGGAAGGGGATGATCCACGATTCTTTTTCTACTCCCAAAACGAGAATCTCGCTTCCTGGGTGACCGAAGAATATTTGGACCAACAGCGGCGGCGATTACCGGAGAACATTTTCCGGCGTCTGCACTGTAACGAGTGGACCTCAGGCATTGATTCCTTTCTCACGCGGCAGGAAGTTGACGCGGCTGTGGACCTCGACCTGGAGCAGAGCTGGAAGTGGGACGGCCTGCGGCGTGTAAACATAGCGGTTGACCTGGGCTTGCGCCGTGACCGAACGGCGATCATCGGCACATATCAGGATGACGGGATCGTCAAGCTGGTCCACGCCAAGACCTTCAAGGCTCCCCAAGGCGGTGAAGTCAACGTGTCCGAGGTGGAAGCATATCTCGTAAACCTGCATCAAGCGTTTCACTCTCCAACCTTCATCATTGATCCGTGGCAGGCCGTGTCT
>JARGFV010000166.1 GCA_029210545.1 bacterium | reverse complement strand
GGCATCACCGATGGCGTGGCAGTCGGTACACTCGTAGGTCAAAAGGCCGGTGTTGGCGTGGGTGCCGTTGCCCTTGGTGGAGGGCGCTGTGGCGTGCATGACACCGCCGGCCCAGCCGGCCGTGAAGTCGCCGTGGCACCCGGCGCACTCTGTGCCGTCGGTCTGGTCCGCGTTCTCGGTCCACAGCCGCTTCCACGTCTCGCCCACGTCGGCCTCGAGGTGGCAGCCGGCGATGGAGACGGCGCAGGATGGCGGGATCGTGGAATCGGCGAACCCGACACCCGCTGTGAAGGCGATGGCGGTGTTGCCGGTGGTGCCGATCGTGGAATCGTCGTTTCCGTCGTAGTGGGCACTGGAAGGAGTCGCGGTGTGGCAGGTCACACAGCCGCCCGTCGATCCGCTGTAGGAGAAGCTGTCGTCGTGGGTCACACCGGAAACCCTGGGGCTCTCGTCGTGGAGGCCGGATTCCGGGTCGACAAACGCGCTGGCGTTCCCGGTTCCCACAGTGTGGCACATGGTGCAGGCCGCGACAGTGGACTCGTACCAGCGGTAACCGGCTGCAGTCTGCTTGTTGTTGTGGCAGTCCACATCGTTACAGGTACCGAGGTTGGTGCCGGCAACAAAGGACGCGTTGGTCTCCGAGGGCGCTTCGGTGGCCGTGTCCCAGATCGCCTTGGCATAGCCGACCGTAAACACCTCGGCGCGGGTGGAACTGGTGTGGTCCGAATCGCCGACCTTGTGGCAGTAGCGGCACATGGTCTTCTGCAGGCCGTCGCTGGTGGTCGCCGGGTCGTAACCCAAAGCTGCGGCGATCTCCTGCCTGTGGATCGGATGCCGTCCCGCGTTGTCGGGCGACGCTCCCCCATCGTCGGGGCTGGAAGTATCTGACGGCCAGTAGGAACCCGCCGCCCCGTGGCACTGGTCACAACCGGTCGCTGCCCAGGAGTACTCCCCGCCCTGGTGTTTGTGGCAGTTCTCGCACCCGGATTTGAACCCTGTCCCGCCCCCATGGGTACCGGTCGTCGTGTCCATGATGGCGTTGATGGACAAGGGATGGCAGTCGGAGCTGTCGCAGCCGTAGAATGTGAAACCTGAGGACTGCGCGCTGTTGTACCAGTCACCGCTGTTGGCGTAGGCAAGGGGCGTGGAAGCAGGCGAGGCTATGGGCGCGTATTGGCGCATCATCCTCACGTTGGAGCCGACACCGTAGCCGTGAGGGTCGTGGCAGTCCAGGCACCCCACAGGATAGGAACCGCTGGTGGAGGGAGCGTGCTCCAGGTAACCGCTGTGGCAGCTGGAACTGACGCAGATGGACAGGCGGGATTTGGCCGGGGTGGAGAAACCGCTGGGAATATTGTCCAGGACGAAGTTCAGTCGGCCTTCCGAGGACCCTTCCGCGGGCAACCCGTCAGCCGTGAAGTGGGGGATGTTCTCGTTGTGGCACTTCAGGCACGCCACGGCGAACTGGCCGTGGCCGTCGGTGTTGAAGTCGGAGTCGGCCCTGGGTAAGGGGCTGCTCGTGCTCGCGTCATCGAAAACGTGGCAGGAACCGCAGTCCTCCCTCCCGACGAGGGTGGACGTCCCCCACTCGAGAGTCGTTATGAGATCGGTGCTCCCGGACTTGTGCACGGCGTGGCAACCGGAACCCGTGGCCGGCTCGTTGAGGCATCCCTGTATGGCGGAGGCGGTGAAGAAGTACGTCCCGTTTTCCAGGGAGACGATGGAGCTGGTGTAGCCGTGGGCGGCCTGCTGGGCGTTGTAACCGGTACCGGGGTTGGCGTCGTGGCACTGCTCGGTGCAGAAGGTGTTGCTGCCGGCGTTGTAAGGCGACGTGGCGCTTGCGACCCACGCCTTGAATGTATCGGCGGCTGTCAGGAGCCCTGCCGATTCCGGGGTCCAGGCAACGGCAGCCACGTTCTTGTTGTGGATGTTGGGGCTCAGGTTGGTCCCGGGAGCGCTGCCGCCGGCGACGTATGGAACCGCGTTGACCACGTCGTGGCAGTCGATGCAGTCGAGGGTGGTGGCGTCACCGTCACCGTCGGAGAAGGAGTTGTATGCATCGACGGGGTGGCTGGAGATGGAGTTGGTGAAGTCGTTCCAGACTCCGATCATGTTCTCTCGCACGGATTTGTCGGCCTTGTCATGGCAGTAGATGCAGGGAAGGGGTTTCCCGTAATCCCAACCGGGGACCGCCTTGTTGGCAACGATCTCGGATATGCGGCTGTCGATCCGGATCAGGCGGGACTGATCCACCACATTGGACAGGGAACCGCCGGTGACGTGGCAGTCCACGCACTGGGAATCGGCGAGCTTATGCCCCGCTACTGCTGCCCCTGGCAAAAACAGGCCAATGAGCAGGAGAACCGGAAGGCAGACTGCCATCGTGCCGATAACTGAGTCGCTCGGTTTTCGCATCATCGTATAAGGCTCCACGGCTTGTTTCATCGCTGTTTGACGATTCAACTGTTAATACGGTCCCGTTCAAACCAAAGTTACAGAAAAACCCTTGTTTTTCCGGCACCTTCACTACGTTCCCACCCCACTTATCCAACCGGTATCCCGAAGCGCCTGTTTCTCCTACTTCAGGTACCGGGTGCCGCCGCCCCTGGTGACCACCCTCATCCCGTCGGTGTCACGGTAGATCCGAGCCACTGGGTAGGTAATTCCTGGTTCCCTGACCCATTTGCCATCATCATAACGGTAATAACCGTCACTTGTACCGGCATACACGGTACCGCCCGATATGCCAACGGCGGTGGCGATGCAGCTTCCAAAGGGTGTGAGCTTTGTCACCTTCAGGTTCTTATCGATCGTCACGACCTGGCAGTTGACCAGGGCCGCTGCTTTCCCACCGTCTACAGCCAGGCTGTTGACCCGCCCCTGAGTCCCCGGAACCGGGGCGAAATCCTGCCCGTTCACAGCGCGGTAGACGCCGTCCTGTGTGGCCAGCCAGTACACACCTGCGTCCTCCATCAGGGCGATCACAGATCTGCGGCCCACGCCGCCGTCCAGGCTGTTCCAGTTCGGTTCCGGCCCGGCCTCGGTCCACATGAAGCCGTTCTCGGTCCCCGCAAGGACCCCTTCCTTGTATCGGACAAGCCCCTTGATGGTATTGGATGTACCGAGCCTCCGGCTCCAGTCCCTCCATGTCCGGCCGTTGTCATCGCTGACCCAAACGCCGGCGCCGTCTGACCCCAGCAGGATCCTTCCGTCTTCGAGTGGAAGCAGAACGTTGACAGCGGATCCCAGGTCCTCAGGAGTGACGTCTTCCCAGGCCTGCCCGGCGCTCGACGAAAAGAAGATCCCCCCCTGGGTCCCGGCAAGCTGAACCCCCTGGCTCACGATGCGGGTGTTGACCGAGGAAAGGTCCGCCGGGAGCGCGATGGGATCGAAATTTTCTCCATCGAGCCGGACCAGCCCTTTCCCTCTCAGGACGATCAGGTCCCCGAAGGAGGTCGAAACAGACTTCCTCGGGATGAACCCGGAAGAGTACTGTCCCACCGGAGTCCATTCGCTTCCCTTGGGATCGCCGAGGTGGAGGGGCGAGGCCACTCTGGCAGCGAGGTACCCGTCCCTTGCGAACCCGAGGAAGGCAATGGGATCGCCGGGGGCCCCCTTGAGCTTGCTCCACTTGCTGTCCTTTGTCGCCCGGAAGATGCCCTCGCCCGGCAGGGCCATGAGGATCTTCCCGTCGAAAACCGAGGCCACCGTCGGCGTCACACTCTCCGGCAGGCCCCTGGTGATCGGTTCGAAACCGCCTTTGGACTGACGCCAGGCGCCGTTCCTGGTAACGATAACAGGGTCAGAGCCGGCATACCCGACGGCGATGACCTCCCGGGCCTTGGGATTCGTCCAGAAGGGATCGGCGATCGCCTCCCAGGTCAACCCCTTGTCGCGGGACCTGATCAGCCCCTGGCCGGAAGTAGCCAGGATCTCCTCATCTTTCGGGTGGACTGCAATTGTGCGGATCCCTTCCACCGTCCGGCCGAAGGGGTCCTTCGGCGCCTTGACCTCCTGGAAAGCGCCTCCGTCCACGGAGACCAGCAGCATCCCCGTCTTCGTGGCAACGACCGTGAGCGCCTTGCCCAGTCCCACGGCGGTGAGTTCAACAGCCCTGTCGGCGAAACCGGCCGGCAGCCAATCCTTCCCGTCCGTGGACCGGAAAAGCTCGAACCTGGAAAGCACAGCCGCACCCTGCTCTTTGGACCATGCGAGGTCGACGAGGTCCGCACCTGGAGGCATCGCCGCCCAGGAAGAGGCCGGCCCCGCCGCGATTCCGACGGCGACGATAAGTGCGACCACGATGAAGACGATACTTTTTTTCATATCAGACATCCTCTTTGCCCCTTCCGGCAAACCTGCTTTCTCCCCATATTTAAAATTTCTTCAAAATTTTAAATATAAATGAATTTTGATGACTTCGCAAAAAGTCATCAACGCGCCCCGCGCGGGACGCCCAAATCAATGACTCACTCCGTAAGTCATTGATTTGTAAGGAAAGGGAAAACGACGCTTTTCCCTTTCCGTGGA
>JARGFV010000165.1 GCA_029210545.1 bacterium | reverse complement strand
CAGGGTCGCAAAAAGTCCAATCCGGGACTTTTCGCTCCACGGAAAGGGAAAAGCGTCGTTTTCCCTTTCCTTACAAAGACTGCTGTAATATCGCCAAAGTCCGGATAGGACTTTGGCTCAACGGGAACCGAAAAGCGTGGTTTTCGGTCCCCTCACGGATCGAACACACAGCCATTGGCACTCGATCCGGGCGCCTCTCCCAAGCGCGGCAGTTTTCACCTGTCATTGATTTGGGCGCCCCGCGCGGGGCGCGTTGATGGACTTTTTGCGAGTCCATCAAAGCTCATCAAAACGTGCTTACACAAATACACCGATATCCCATTATCCCGGTACGTTCCGAAGGAACCTCAGGCTCCTTTTCCCCCCGCTCTCCCTCTCACCCGCTCGCCCTCTCCGGTCTCCGGTACCGCCGTCTCAGGTCGGGCCAGGCCACAAGGTAGAGGGCGCCCAGGAAGAGGTATACGTCCCGGACGAGGGCCTGTCGCAGGCTCGTGCCCGCCGCGGCCGCCTCTTCCTCGGAACAGGTCTCCTCGTCCCCGGCCGGCTGAACCGGACCCACGAAAACCTCGGTGTCGTCGAAGAGGCCGACCGCCTCCTGGTCGGGGATCTCGAGGATCAGCCTGTCTTCGGCCTGCCCGTCCTTCGGGGCTGTTTCCGCCTTTTTCCCGGTTTCCGTGGAAAAGCAGCCGCAGTCGATCTCAAGGCCCGTCGCCACCCCGTAGCCGACGACGCCAAGGAACAGGATCATCATGGCCAGGAGCCCCAGGATGGCCCAGCGGCGGTTCAGGAGGGTTCCCAGGCCGGCCGCCACCTCCATCGCCGGCAGCCCGACCGCGGCGCAGGGGATGAAAAAGGCCGGAAGGATTCCGTAGGCCGCGACGGACGCGCCGAACCCGGCGATGTCCGCGAGCTTGGGCACGCCCGAGTAGATGAAAAGCCCCCCCATGAAAAGGCGGACGGCGTGGTAGACAACAGGGGAGAGAAGAAACCGCGTCGGGAGATTTTCCAGCATCTGTGATGGACCTCTCTTCACGCTCATGTGCCCAGGCTCCCCGCGCCCCCGCGGTCAGGCGTCCGGGAACATTTCAGCGGCCCTTTCGGGGAGCTTGTACTTCTGGATTTTGCCGCTGATGGTCTTGGGCAGCTCATCCACGAACTGACCTCGCGCGGGTACTTGTATGGCGCCGTGACCCGCTTGACGTGATCCTGCAGTTCCCGGACCAGGTGCTCCCCCGGCCAGTAGCCCGCAGTGAGGGCGCAGGTGGCCTTCACCGCCTGTCTCCGTTCCGGATCGTCCACCGCCGTCACAGCGCACTCCAGGACTGCGGGGTGCTCCAGCAGGGCGCTCTCCACATCTGAAGGGACCGATACTGACTGTTTTCAACGAACGTGTCGAGCGCCCGTCCCCCCTTCCTTTCCCTTTCAGACCACCACTGCAAGGAAGGTCGCCGGTTTTCCGCCAAGGGCCTTCATCCCGTGGGGAAGGTTTGCGTCGAAGTAAAGGGAGTCTCCCTCGTTAAGGATATTCTCCAGCGCGTCGACGAGCACCATGACCCTGCCCTCGAGGACATAGGTGAACTCCTGTCCATCGTGGGTGTTGAGTGGAACCGGTTCGTCCAGCCCCTTGGGATCCACCGTCACGAGAAACGGCTCGGCCCTCTTGTGGGCGAAGTTGTACGCCAGGCTCTGGTAGGCGTAGTCACTCCTTCTCTCAACGCTGACCCCCTTGCCCTTCCTCACCAGCTGGCAGAGGTGAAGCCGCGGCTCTTCCCCCGTGAGCAGTGCGACCAGCTCCACACCGAAGCGGGCGGCAAATCCGTAAAGGAAACTGATGGGGATGTCCGTCTCGCCGCTCTCGTAACCGCGCAGCGTGTCGGGAGCCACGTTCATCTCCGCGGCCAGGCTCGGGACGGTGACGCCCGAGATCTCACGAAGCTCCCTGATCCGGGACGCAACCATCCTGATGGTCTCTGTCATCCTGGTTTCCCCCTTCCTGACAATGGACCTTGCTGCCCGCAAGCCCTTCAAACCGTGCGGTCGGGACCGCCGGACGGTGGGTAAACATTGGCGATTTTACTATCATCAACGCAAATGACAAGATTTTTTCCCAAGCCTGGCGCATGGACCGCAGCCGGCGGGGGAAACTCTGTTTTTCCTGCCAGCAAAGCAATGGTATGCGAATATTAAAATATCATGTTGAACACTCGAAGCCGAGCACGAGTCCAAGGACTGGCTCAAGATCCTCGTGAAGTTCCTCGCCTGGTTCGCCTTCCTGGCCCTCGCCTTCGTCCTGATGCGCAAGGGGAAGGTCACGCCCAAGGTACGGAAGGGCCTTTACCTTGCTTCCATCCTCATCTTCGGCGTCATTTTAGGTTCCGACCCCTCGGCCATGGGCACCGTCAAGGACGCCATCGTGCTCTTCGCCTCCAGGGGAGTTATCTTCCCGCCGCGCATGATCGCCCTGGCTTTATTCCTGCTGACGGCCAGCCTCTTCATCTACCGGCCGTGGTGCCACCTCTTCTGCCCTTTCGGGCTGGTGGGATGGCTGGTGGAAAAGATCAGCATCTTCAGGATCAAGGTGAACTACGACTCGTGCATCGCCTGCGAGGCCTGCTCCAGGGCCTGCCCGTCCACCGTCATGGAGGCGATCCTCAAGCGGGAGAAGACCATACCCGACTGTTTTTCGTGCGGAAGCTGTATCGAGGTGTGCCCGTCGGGCTCGGTGAGCCTGGATAAGGGGAAAAGGCAGGTGGTTCCGGCAGGGAAATTCGACTAAAGTATGCCTCGCGACCGTTCTCACGCCACTGACGTGATCACTTCCGACTTCGCTCTTGGGGCGTCGCTTTCAGCTTCCGTCCTCGCTTGTAGCCATGACGTGACAAGATGCCCTCACGAGTCGAGCTTCGACGGACAGGCAAGACGCAAAGAGGGACGCGAAAATCTGACATCCTCTAAGGCAAACATCGAACCTGAAACCATTTTCACCGCCAAGCACGCCAAGCTCGCAGAGGAATCTGTGGCCGTCCGGCACCAGAGCCAAGGATTTCACCACAGAGGACAGAGTACACAGAGGAAGGCTAATTCGGTGACCGCAAAGTTTCACCAAAGAAGAACATCAACATGGATCCCTCACCGGCCCATTCCAAGGGGAATGGGTTTTCCTCTGCGTTCTCCGCGTGCTTGGCGGTTAGATTAGCTTTTCCAACTTCAGTTCTGCAGCTGTCAGCTAACCGCTATGTTCTCAAGGCTTAGAGCTTGCAGCCTTGAGAACATCTTCCATGATCCGGTCCCCCGTGGTGTCCAGGGCAATTCCCAGAGCGCTGACCGTCTTGCCCCAGGTGGTCTTGCCGCTGTTGACCCGGGCGAAGATCTCGGCTGGAGATGGCTCGATCCGGGAGGAGACAAAAAGGCTCAGGGCAACTGTAGCGGTATCGGCACCGGCCTTTCTTAACCCGGAAATGGTCTCGTTATCCGCCCTGTAGGTCCGGGCCAGAACACGATCCGCAAGAGCAGCCGCCATGGCGTCACGGTCGCCGGCTTTCTCTGCTGCCTTATATGCTGGTGATCCAGTATCGGCCTTTCCTGCTTCGCTGGCCAGGTAGCTTTCCAGCCACACGTCCGTCTCTCCTGCCCCGGTCATGCGCATCTTGACAACCTGCCCCTTCGTGATCCCGGCCGCCGCAGCCACAAGGCTGTTCCTGGCCGTGGCCAGGACATATGGGTCCGCTGAGGCCGGCTGGGCCGGGTCGAAGGCCCGATCTTTAAAACAGTGACAATTCGAAAAGGCTGCACCAGGTAAAATGGCCATGAATGCTGATAATATTGTGCTAACCAGTATAATTTTCGGAAGATCTGGTCTTGGTCGGTTCATGGTTATTTCCTTGCAGCTTTTCGAATGGGGAAGAACCAGGATGTTTGTCGCTCATAAAATCTGGACTGCTTTCAAGTTATCCGGAACCGGATATTCAACGGTTGAAAAGTGCACGTGCTTTTTAAGCACTTTTCAACGGTCCATCGTCAGCAGTTCTCTGGTGGAGGTGGCCTCCCACACGCCATTCACCATTTCGAAGGTGATCCGAATCCCGCTGCCGCTGCCCTCCTGCCACTCCCGGTCCATGAGTTCCCGGACCCGGTCGGCCTGCCTGTAGAAAACACCAAAGGCCACCCGGACATCGTAGCCGCCCTCTGCTTTACCGGCGTACCGTGGTTTTCCGTAGACCCGGTAGCTCTGCCCGGCCGCCTCGTGGCAGTTGTGAGACTCCCGGTCGAACGTGTTCATGGGGATCACACCCTTGAGTTCCCCCATGGAAGACTCCCGGATGGCGTCCTGCTCGGCCTGAAGGGCGGCAATGTACGCCTGGGCCGACTCCTTGAGCCCCTCGGGCCAAGGCCCGGCCGCGTGGGCCGATAGTGGCTGAAAAAGGAGAGCCAGGGAAATTATTGCCATGGAATAGATCTTCAATCGGAACCTCACTCCTCAGTCGCCTTGCCGGAACGAAAAACTCCTCTCGTGACTATGTCCGCTCAACCCCGCCTGATTCATGAT
>JARGFV010000164.1 GCA_029210545.1 bacterium | reverse complement strand
AACTCCCGTTCCACCGAGTAAAGGTCGCTCGGTGGAGTTTTAGCAGTGAAATAATCACTTCCATTAATTCTAATACCAACGGTAGCACCACCATAGGCCGTAGTTGCGTTTACGTATCCCTTGACAACCACTGAATAAATCGAGGCTGTATCTGGTATCATCCCCTTAAGCGTGGCGATATCAACACCGAAATGATCGGAAACGGAAAATGGAGCCGTCCCGGAAAAAGACAGATAATCTGACGTATCGTTCCAGTCGTCTACCTGGGCGTAATGTGGCGTTCCTGTCGTATCGAGTGCCGTGGAAATATCACTGTTTGGATACGAGGTTGCCCCATCGTGATATCCGGAGTCGGTCGATAACATCACATCACCCGCCGCCGGGGGGGTACTTGTATAATCCACGTTAGACGCTAAAATATTCGCCCCCCAGTCGGCCTCCGTGGTTGCCTCGTCCGACACTCCAGCACTCTGGATCTCAAGCAGGCCGAAGCTCTTCCTGTCGACGTTCTCGAGTTCCCGGACGAATTGGGGCGGCAACTTCAGCATGCGGGCCTCCAGGATAGACTGGTCCACCAGGGTGGTGTGCCGGCTCGGCTCTGCATATGACCAGGTGATCTCCTGGTCAGGTTGAACTCCAGGTTCTCCACCTGGCGGCAGTGTGTAGTAGTCAGAGTCACCACCACCGCACCCCGCGAGTAACACTGCTGCTATGATCCATCGTTTCCACATCAGTTTCTCTCATAGGCTATTGTGATGTTTCCGACGTTCCCGCCGTTGGCCTCGATGATCTTGCCGAGACTGTTCTCCATGATGGCCGCCATGTCCTCGCTCGTGTAGGCGCTGCCGGCCGGCAGCTGTAACGAGATGTTCGTCGGAGTCTGTGTGGCCTGTGCCGGCACCGTCTGTGACGCTCCTCCGTACGAGTAGGAGCTCGTGCCGCCACCCGTTCGGATCCCCTGACCCTTGATTGCTTTGACAGCGGCGAAACCTTGCGCGGCAGTCAAAGCCGCTGCGGCGATGTTCAGTGGATATGGAACACTCGCGAGCGCCTTTGTGATGCCTTGGTATGTGTTAATAATCGCTTCCCCTATGGCGAAGGCTTTAACCCGAGGAAAAAGAGTGGCGAGCGCCTCGAATCCTTGTCTGCCCGCTTCGATCCTCATGGCCTGCTGCTCGCGGGAGATCCGCGTTTTGGTCTCCTCGAAATACTGCCACTGCTCCATGGAAATGGACTGGCTATCGGTATCGAGATCTGCCAACTCAGCGGCGTGGGCGGTCTTCCTGGCGAGTTCCTCCTGGCGGTAGCTTTCCTCCAGGTTGCGGCGGGCCTCCAGAGCCATGGCTGACAGGCCGAGGTTCTGGGCGTCGATATCGGCGTCAGCCCATGGGTCCTCCTTCGGCTTCCAGGCTTTACCTGGTTGTCCATCTCCAGCGTCCCCTCCGGCGGGGGCTGGTTCCTCCACTCCACCTGAAATCAGGCCCTTTTCGACTTTGTTGATGAATGCGCGTTTCTGGGTGATCTTCGACAGGATCTGATTCTTTTCTTCCTCGGACAGCCCTTGACGGTAAGTCGTCATGGTGATGTCATCAATCTCGATCGTACCGTTTTTAAGTGTGTCCTCCAGGTCGGCGAGTTCCGCCTCGACTTTAGCGAGCAGTGACGTGTCAGATACTCGGGTTATCGCGTCCACGGCCGCTGTGGCCCAATCGTTCCACTTCTTCACAGCCGTAGTTAGAGGCCCGCTGTTCATTCCACCTATCTTCTCGGTGAGATCCCCAAAAGTGTTTCCCAACTGCTGGATACTCCCGGAAAATGTCGTGACATCAGATTGTGCGGTCCCCCCGAATTTCCGCTCAACCTGTTCGAGCACGGCGGCGAATTTTTCGGTCTGAGGGATGTTCCTGTCAATCTGGATCCCGTAGCGGCTGAGAGCGGACGTGTTGCCGCCGGCGGCCTTGGCCATCAAGGCCGCGGCCGACTGCAGGTCCAGGCCCATGGCGCTGGCAAAATCCAGGGTGAGGCGGGTCGCACGGTCGAGGGTTTCCCCTCCCAGCTCCCCGAGCTGGATGAGTAGCTGCTGGACAGGGATGATGGCTTCGTCGCCGTAGATAGAGGCTCTCTGGAGCGCTGAGGCGTAGTCAAAGAGGTGTTTGCTGACAGCCTGGACCTCAAGGCCCTTGGATCTCAGGACAGCCTGCAGGCGCTTCTCAACCCGCTCCTGCTCGGCGTATGCCTGCATGATCTTGCCGAGGCCGGCCACGAGGGCCGTGGCGGCCGCTGTGGCGGCGAACCAGGACGCCCTGAGATCACGGGCACCAGCACCAGCCCTCTTCCCGGATGACTCGATATCCTTCAGGCCGAGCTTGACCTTCTCCAGAACGTTTCCGCTCTTGTCATCGGCACCGATGACGATGATGACGTTTTTGCCTCTACTCAGTGTCGCCATGATTTTCTCTCATCCGTTCAGCTGCGACCTTCTCCCTTTCCAGTTTTAGGGCCCCGAGAATCGACCACTCCTCATCCGTCAGCTCCCACCGGCCTACCGGGGCCCCGGCATCCAGCAGGCCCAGATACCGGACCATCTTGTCGAGGAGAGGGTTCTGCACCACCTGCCCCCATGGGCATTCCGGGCAGATCTCCAGGATGGCGTAGTCTCTCGGGTTCTCCTCGTAAGCGTCACATTCGTCACAGTCCGGGACCTCCGACCGCTCCATGAGCAGACGGAAGTCCTCTATCAGTTTTTTTTGATGACCGTGAAGTCATTCTCTTCAAAAAGCTGCTGAACGACACGGGCCTTGATCTTCGGAGGGATCACGTCCTTGCGGTCAGTGGTGATCGCCACACCGTCTTCATCCTCCAGGTCGGAGATCTCGACGAGGAGCTCGTCAAAGAAATTACATCTGGCCCTCAGGGTCTGGTCGTGCATTTTCCGCCCGGTCACCACCACCTGGGAGTTGAGGTAGTTCTGCATCTCCTCGATGGACGGCTTTCTCAGTGTGAAAACAGCCGGGTCCCCGTTGATGAGGACCTCGGCCGCTTCAGTGGTCTTGTTGACGTTCAGCTTTGCCATGGGGATCTCCTATGCCAGGTACTGACTCTTGGCGTTGTATCCCTCGAACAGAAATACCTGGTTCGTCCCATCATCGAGGAACTCCACCTCGAGAGACTGGGTGAGGGCGTCCATCGGTCCGCCCTTGGGCAAGGGGACCTTTTGCAACCGGCAGCGTGGGACCACCAGCTGGAATCCGTAGTACAAGGTGGATGCCGTCGGTACCTGGGCGCCCTTGAAGTCCAACTCGAGGGCCAGGTTGTCCTGGTTGAGGAAATGGTTCATTTCCGTGGCATCGGCGAAGGTCAGGTCGACCATCAGCCCGAGCTCCCGGATCCCCTTGTCGAGGACCTGGAACACCTCGCTACCGTAACCGAAATCCCCCTCCATGTTGTTGTTCAGGCTGAACTCGAACCGCTTGATACGCGCCTTCAGGTCGGCCGGTGTCGCGGAGGAGATATCCTCTGCCCCCTGGACGAGGCTGGCCGAGATGCTGATGTCGGTGCCGCTCTCCAGCCAGGCGAGCGCCTGGGAAGCCTTCACCCAGCTCTCGGTGATCTTGCTGGCGAAGGCGGTCGCGGATGTCGCTCGGGTCCCGCTGCCTATAAGCTCCACCTCTACGGACACCGGCTGCCCGGCGTCGCAAGCCAGCTTGATGGAGTTGCACATCACGCCCTTGTAACCGTACTGGATCCCTCCCTTTTTGATCTCCGACTGGATGGACGGCATTGCCGCCTCGATGCCGGCGAGGGCCACCTTATGGGTGTAGGCTCCCGTGACGCCGTCCTGAGTGGAGGTGACGCCCCCTCCCATGGCCAGGGCCATCAGGCCGATGATGTCGTTGGGCCTGGCCTTCGGGATCCCCACCGGCGTCGAGAATCCCTTTGTGATGATTTCCTGGACGGTAGCGAACTCCGATCCCGTGATCTCCTCCCGGTCGCTCTGGACCTCATCCGGCCAGTCCTCCTCCACCGTGTAGCCCTTCATGCTGCAGGCGTTCGTGTCGTTCATCGTCACACCGGCGTCGTAGGTGAGCTCCTTGGTGTAGAGGCTCATCATCAGCTCGGTGGACTTTCCCTTGAGTCGTGCCATGGTCTAGTCCTCCTCAGCTTCGCCGGCGTCATCTGTCACCGGTCTGAAATATGGCGACCCGCCGGGCACCACCCCGATGGGGTATTCCCGGCCGGCCTCGAACTGCACGTACCCACCGCCCGGCATGGGCTTCTCGTGGGACACCGTGCAGAGCATCTTTTCCACCTTCTTCTTCGCCATCATTATCTCCTCACCACAACATCTTGTATTACCCTGGGACTTTACGAGCTCCTAAAACCACCACATGTTGTGGTCAGGACCCGTACAGGTCTGTCGTATACTGGATGAACACGACCAGCGTCCCCCTGGCGTAATCCTGCTCGGCGGCGTCCACTTTGAGACTGCTCACCCTGGGCAGTTCGACATCGTCCGCCAGGCCGCCGAATGTCGTGTCCACCGCCAGGGCCGTCACTACATCCTT
>JARGFV010000163.1 GCA_029210545.1 bacterium | reverse complement strand
GCCGTTGGCGGGATCGAGTGGCCATCAGGGGACGGACAGAAGGAGGGGAAGATTAAGGAGGTTGGTTGCTGAAAGGAAGTGGGGGTGAAAGGAACCTGCCTGAACGACGCGATCCCGGTGGACGAAGGGGAGTGTAGGGTTGAAGGTTGATGGATTCGCAAAAAGTCCATCAACGCGCCCCGCGCGGGGCGCCCAAATCCATGACCCGCACCATAAGTCATTGATTTGTAAGGAAAGGGAAAACGACGCCTTTCCCTTTCCGTGGAGCGAAAAGTCCCGGATTGGACTTTTTGCGACCCTATCAAGGTTGAGGGTTGAGGGTTGAGAGTTGAGGGTTAAGAGTTGAGGGTTACGGGTTGCGAGTTTATGGTTACGGGTTTTGGGTTTTGAGTGAAAACCACAATCGCTCGGTCGCCAAGTCGTCCGGTCGGACATTTTTTCCACCCTACCCCGTTACTCCCATACTCCGACACCCCGATAAAGTTCTTTCCCCTTTCAGCAGCAGCCGGACACGTTGTGGAGCCCGGGTTTCGGATCACATCCGCAGTCACCGGCTTTTGATCCGCAGCCGGCTTTCATATCCGTGCCGGAGGCAGGCCCGCACCCGCAGGCATCTTCTGCTGATCCGCAGTCCACGTTCATCGAACCGCAGTCGGACCCGGTCCGGGAATAATTCTCCAGCGTGCAGCTGCAGGCCCCCTTCCTTCCCAGGGCCGTGTTGATGACAGCCTGGGCGCACCCCACGCCGGTCTGGACGAAGATGGCCCCTTCGGGACAGTTGAGGGAGCAGGCGCCGCACTCCATGCACGCGTCCCGGTCGTCGATCCGTGCCCTGCCGTTATCCAGTGAGAAAACGGCGTGGGGACAGACCACCGCGCACATACCGCACCCGTTGCAAAGGTCCCTTTCCAGTTCAAGGGTGGTGACGTTGGCCAGGTACTTCATGCTCCGCCTCCGGCCTTAATGAGGGACACGACCCAGAGGAGCAGCCCGACGGTTCCGGCGCCGGCCTGGAACGGAACCGCTTCCTTCATCTCCTTCTTCACTCCGGATAGGGACGTGTAGGTGGATGAACCCGTGAAGTTCATGGCAAGGAAGGAGGAGAGCGCGACGATGATGAGAGACCACGCGGCAAGCCGGGTGGCAGGAAACGATGAAGCAAGAGGGAGCATAAACGAGACGGCGGCACCGGTCACGGCTCCCTTTATGGCGAAGGCCCGTCCGGGGAGCCACGGCAGGAAAAGAGGGGCCAGGATCGCGCCGGAAACAACCGCGAGGGACAACAGGAGGAACGCCTCCAGGCCGAACCGCGCGGCATCGTCAAGGAGGGAGCCCGGTCCCGCCAGTCCGGCAACCGTGGCCAGGACAAAAGTAAAGGCTACAACCCACTTCGCGGCAGGGATCAACTCCATGGGAGCAATGGCGGCTCGTTCGCTGAGGGGAAACTGTTTTTTTCTCATGGCCGGCGTGGCCCTGCGGCCTGAAGCGAAGAATGGCTTGAGGTCAGTCATTTCCACGGGGCCGTAAATCACCCGAAAGCCGGTTATATCCTTCACCTTGTGAGCGGCCACACCCACTGCCCCGAGCTGGGGCACGATGATCCTGCGGTGGTTGACGACGGACCGCAGCCCGGCAGATTCGATCCGGCGGACCAGCTCATCGGTGCCGAAGGTCCCCTTCCCCGCCGCGCACCACACGTTGATACCCTTCGTATCCAGCACGAGGACCCACAGATCCAGACCGGACACGGCCCGGCGCAGCAGATCGAAGGTCATGCGGTAGTTGGCCGTGACCAGCACCTCCGAATCAGGGCCGGGATCACCCACCGCGTACAGCCCGGGATAAACCGTGTAGTCCATCCGGCTGATACCCCAGCGGGCCTTCCACATACCCAACTGATCGGCGAAAGTCAGTTCGGAAGTGACCCTGGGAATAGAGCCGATCGCACTCTGGACCTCACCGGTGACCGAAGAAGGCAGGTCTTCGACCTTAACCGGTACACGGACGAAAGGAATCTCTGTTTTCGTATCCGGACAGCACCTTTCGGGCCGCGACGGACAGCACGTTTGGCTCACTGGACAACACTCCTGGCAGTTAGATAGCGTGGGCTAAGGATAACCCAGACGAGGGATAAGGCAAGGGGGGAAGAGCAGAGTCTAGAGTCTGGGGTCTGGCAAAACAGGCTAAGGTCCAACGGTTGTCATCGCGAGCTTTTACCGGGCGAGGCGATCCCGGGATTGCTTCATCACGCCATCCGTCTTCGTCACGCAAAGGGCGTAACTGCGACGTGACAAGTCGGCGTGATTCGCAATGACTTTCTTGAACATTCTCTTGTTACCCTCCGGACGCCCTCATCAGCCGCCCGTGCAGCCTCCACTTCACCCTCATCGGCTTCGCCACGGACTTCGCCACGGACCGCGGTGCCTCCTTCACATCCAGGACATGGGGAGTGGCGTCGATCTCGTCGAAATCCCCACGCAGGTCCCGGTGCGCCATGTACATGTCCATTCTTCCCTGTTCGCCGGACCTTTCATAGGCCTCGAGGATCCACTTTGCAGCGCTCATCTTTTTCTCTCCTCAAAGGAGGCGCACCTGGCGCACATCCTGCTTGATGGACTTGTTCCATGTCCATTCATTACTATTCCGGTTTCCGGGTTTTCGCCTCGTACGCGGAAAGCAGCCTTTCCATGGCCAGGTCGGACCGTCGTGTCGCGTCGGGGTCCTTGAGCAGCCTTTCCAGGAGATGGTACCCGTGAAGGATCGACTCGAACTCGAAGGCGAACTGGCGAGGGTCGGTGTCAGGCCTGAAATGACCCTCCCCTATGGCGATCCCCGCTGACCTGGCCAGAACGTCGAGGAGACCGTTCATCATTTTCACGGTCTCGTCCCTCACCACTCCCGGACGGTCGTCAAACTCGGTGGAACTGGCGATCATGACGCACCCTCCCGGCAGGGAGTCGCCGCCGATCCACTTTTTCCAGTTTTCGTAAATGGCCCGGATACGGGGGACGCCCCTGGGTTCCTTGAAGGCAGGGCGCAGGACCTCCTCCAGGAACATATCCCCGACCCACTGGAGAACCTGGGCCTGAAGGTTCTCCTTGGAGTTGAAGTGGGCGAAAAGACCGCTTTTCGAAAGACCGGTGGCCTTGGCCAGCTTGCCAATGGATATATCCTCAAGTCCACAGATGCTGGCCAAGCTGGCAGCCTTCTGGAGGATCTTGTCTCTGGTTTTCGCGCCTTTTGACATAGAGTAAAAGTTTCTGGTTCCTGGTTTCTGGTTTCTGGTTTCTGCCTACTGCCTACTGCCTACTGATTACTGATTACTATCTTTTTAGCACGACCGTTCGTATTAAACAAGGCATTATCGGGCCCGACATCGACACGGAAAGGGACATCCTGCTGGGGGACCTGCCGGCAGCCGGAGTCGGATACCCTGTGGCAGCAGGCTGCCCTTTAACCGGGAGAAGGTCAAGAAGCGGTGATCGGAAACCGCGATCGGCCTGAAACATCTGCCGGGCCGTCAGACATACTCGACGGTCGCGGGAGGCTTGGGCGTCAGATCATACAGGCAGCGGTTGACGCCGGGTATGCCCGTGACCCTTGCACAGATGCGGTGCAGCGTCTCCCACGGGATCTCGACGGCGGTCGCTTCCCTGGCGTCGACGCTGTCGATGGAACGCACGACGATGATCTGCCCGAACTCCCGCTTCCCGTCACGGATGCCCGTTGCCCTGTCGTTCAACAGAACGGCCAGGTACTGGAACGCGCCGCTGCCGGAAAGCTCCTCCTCGACGATGGCCGTGGCTGCCCGGACGGTGGCGATGCGATCTTCCGTCACCTCGCCAACGATCCGCGTGGCGAGGGCCGGCCCCGGGAAAGGGATCCTGTTGGTGAGTTCGGGGGGCATTTCCAGCAGTTTGGCCACTTCCCGCACACCGTCCTTGCGCAGGGTTTTGAGGGGCTCTACCACATTGTAGCCATACTCCTCCCGCGGATCGATGCCAAGCTGCGAGAGGATGTTGTGCTGGCGCTTGATCCCGGCGACGGTCTCCTCGATGTCCGTCAGGATGGTTCCGTGAAGCAGGTATTTGGCTCCCGTTTCCCTGACGATCCTGCCGAAGACGGTGGAATAGAAGGTCCTGGTGATGGCGTTGCGCTTCTCCTCCGGGTCGGACAGCCCCTTCAGGGCGCCCAGGAAATCGGCCCTCGCATCCACGAGATCCACAGGGATCCCCATCCCGTCGAATATCCGGACCACCCTTTCCGGCTCGCCTTCGCGCATGAGCGCGGTGTCGATGAACACCGTCCTGAGCCTGTCGCCAAGGGCCCGGTGCCCCAGCACGGTGACGACGCTGCTGTCGACCCCGCCGCTGAGCGCGTTGATCGCCAGGCCGTCCCCTACCGTTTCACGAAGCGAGGCAACCTGTTCCTCCACGAAAGCGCTGTAGTCCATGTTCTTCCTCCTCACGATATATGAATATTGATGGACTCGCAAAAAGTCCATCAATGCGCCCCGCGCGGGGCGCCCAAATCAATGACTTACACCGTAAGTCATTGATTTGTAAGGAAAGGGAAAACGACGCTT
>JARGFV010000162.1 GCA_029210545.1 bacterium | reverse complement strand
CTTTGGCGATCTATCAGCAGTCTTTGTGAGGAAAGGGAAAACGATGCTTTTCCCTTTCCGTTGAGCGAAAAGTCCCGGATTGGACTTTTCGCGACCCTATCAAATGGAGCGGGAAACGGGACTCGAACCCGCGACCCTCAGCTTGGAAGGCTGACGCTCTAGCCAACTGAGCTATTCCCGCCCGGTGTTGTGGATTGTTTTTTTGAGAGTCCATCCTTCTTCGACCCCTGAAAACAGCCCGGACATTTAAAGCATAAAATGCCGTCCCCTGAACGGCCCATCCCGGGGCACCTTACCAGGGATCCTTACACTTCTCTTCTAAATACACGGGCTTCGACCCGTAAAAGATCGTGGTGGGGAGTGATGGATTTGAACCACCGTAGGCATCGCCAGCGGGTTTACAGCCCGCCCCCTTTAGCCACTCGGGCAACTCCCCTAAACCTGTTTTCCGGTCCGGACCTGCCTTCTTTCAACAATGATGGACTCGCAAAAAGTCCATCAACGCACCCCGCGCGGGGTGCCCAAATCAATGACCCGCACCCTAAGTCATTGATTTGTAAGGAAAGGGAAAACGACGCTTTTCCCTTTCCGTGGAGCGAAAAGTCCCGGACTGGACTTTTTGCGACTCTTTCAACAATGGAGCTGGCGAAGGGACTTGAACCCGCAACCTGCGCATTACAAATGCGCTGCTCTACCAATTGAGCTACGCCAGCATCGAAGCAAATCGAGGCGATCTCTGTTTTCCCCCACGCTGAAAGAATAACACGCTTATTTAGTGGGTCATGGATTGTTTGTCAAGAGGGAAATTGACAGAGGAAATTCCCGAAGCGCATATTTGACCTGCTTCGGGAATTTCCAATTCCAAATTCCAAATTCCAAATTCCATAGAAATCAGTGCTTTATATCCTTTCTGGAATCTGAAATCTGAAATCTGAAATCAGCCATAAATCGTGTCATCAGGATGATTTCATCTGCCTGATCACATGATTTATGGCGATCCCCGCCGCCACCGACAGGTTCAGGGAGCCGGTAGGCCCTTCCCCTTCGATGGTGACGATGCGGCTGCAGGCTGACCGGACCCGGCCTCCAAGCCCCTTGTCCTCGCTCCCCACCACCAGGGCCACCTTTCCCCCGGCGGGTTCCCAACCGGCAAGGGGCGCGCCGCCTTTTTCAACCCCGACGACCTCGTACCCGGCCTCGGTGAGGGATGCGCAGGCGTTGGATGCCCCTCTGACAACGGCTACGGGGAACGCTTCCAGAGCACCCGCCGAGGCTCGGGAGGCCGCCGGGCTCAGGGGCGCTGCCCCCTTTGCAGGCAGCACGAGGGCCCTGGCCCCCAGGAAGGAGCAGGTACGGACGACCGCCCCAAGGTTCTGGGGATCCTCCACCCCGGACAGCAGGACGATGAGGTCTTTCCCGCCGGGAGGTTCGAACCTGGTGAGTTCTTCCAGTTCGAAGGTAGGAAGAGGTCCGCACTCCAGTACCGCGCCCTGGTGCCTCGAGGTGCCCGCCATCCGGCCGACCCGCTCGTTGTCCGCCCTTTGCACCGGCACACCCGCCTCGCCGGCCAGCCGGACCAGTTCTTCGGCGCCCTTTTTAGCCGACAGGAAGAGGTTGAAGAGGGGTCGGCGTCGTGAGAGGAGAGCCTGGGTGACAGGGTGGGTGCCGGACAGATACTGGACATCGTTGATTTCATTCATATCCAATTTCCAGTATCTGGTAAGGGGGTGTCGGGGTATGGGGGAAACGGGGTGGAAAATACTCGGTTTCCCCCCATACTTCCATACACCCACACTCCCATACTAGCCTCAATTCATGAGTCCTTTTTCGGGATCAGAACGAAACCCTGAGGAGTATCTTGAACCGCATACCCCAGTTCCGCTATCTCGTCCCGCAGTTCGTCTGCGCGGGTCCACTCCTTGTTCTGGCGGGCCTGTACCCGCTGAGCAGCCAGGGCCTGGGCTCCAGCCCTGATGTCGTCGTCGCCGGTTGCGGAAAACCAGGCCTTCCCTGCCCCGATCCCCTCCCCGAAAAAGCCCAGGACCGCCCCGATCTCCCTGAAGAAACCGTCAACCCCGTCTCGAAAAGCGGCCGAAATCCCGCCGCCTGGACTGTCGGCGCTGTCCAGCACACTGTTGAGGCTTCCGAGGGCTGAAAAGACGTGGCCGATGGCCGCCGCCGTATTGAAATCGTCATCCATGGCCTCGCGGAACGCCGGGAGGGTTTCTTCGGTGAGCCCTTTCAGTGCCCCGGACTCGGCTTCGGTTACCTCACGGCTCCCGGACTCGTTGCGTGTCAACCGGGCAAAGAGGTTCATGAACCGCTCGTAGCGGACCTCGGCCTCGGTCAGGGCCTTGTCGGAAAAATCGAGGGGACTCCGGTAATGAGTGGAGAGGAGAAACGTGCGCACCACCTCGGGCCTGTACTTCTCCAGCACTTCCCGGATGGTGAAGAAGTTGCCCAGGGACTTTGACATCTTCTCGCTGTCTATGTTGACGAAGCCGTTATGCATCCAGTAGCGCACGAAGGGTATGCCGGCGGCCGCCTCGGACTGGGCGATCTCGTTCTCGTGGTGGGGGAAGATGAGATCCTTGCCGCCCCCGTGGATATCCAGGGGCTGCCCCAGGATGGCGGCCGACATGGCCGAACACTCGATGTGCCATCCGGGGCGTCCCTTGCCCCACGGACTGTCCCAGGCCGGTTCACCGGGCTTGGAGCTTTTCCACAGGGCGAAGTCCAGGGGGCGGATCTTCCGCTCGTCCACGTCGATACGGGCCCCGGACTGCATCTCCTCGATGTTTCGCTTCGAAAGCTTCCCGTAACCGTCAAACTTTTCGACCTCGAAATAGACGTCCCCGTCCACCTCGTAGCCCACGCCGCGATCCACGAGGGTCTGCACGATCCCGATGATCTCGGCGATGTAGTCAGTGGCCCTCGGCTCCACATCGGCCCGCTGCACACCCAGGGCCCCCATGTCGGTGTCGTGAGCCTCGATAAAGGTCTGCGCCAGGTCCTTCCAGTCGATCCCCTGCTCGTTGCTGCGGTTGATGATCTTGTCGTCGATGTCGGTGTAGTTGCGCACGTAGGTGACATCGTAGCCGGAGTAGCGCAGGTACCGCGCGATGACGTCGAAGGCTACCGCGGCCCTGGCGTGCCCGATGTGGCAGTAGTCGTAGACGGTGACGCCGCAGGCGTACATGCCCACCTTGGGAGGATTAATCGGTACAAATTCCTCCTTTTTCCCGGAGAGTGTGTTGTAGACGCGCAGGGTCATTATTGGACCTCCCGAGGGGGCGAGGGGGCGAGAGGGCGAGGGGGCGAAAAAGCAAACCATCTTTTTTCATTGGCCACTATCATGTTTCAAACCTCTCGTATCGGAGTGTCGGTGTATCGGGGAAAGATCCTCGGACGCTGATTATCAGAAAAGAAAGGCAAAATCCAGCTCTCGAACTATTATGGTTGAGATGTTTCGACCGCTGTGACCTGCACCTTGGGAGAGAAGAACAGGTTCAGTGCCGAGAACTGCACCAGTAAATGGTTCGTGATGCCCACATCGTAAAGATATTCACCGCCGTCCCCTGCTGTTAACCCGATGCGAATGGGATCGGAGAAAATATCTGTCGGTTCGATGAACTTCCCGTTTTTCCCGCCTTTTGCCGAAAAATCGAGCATGATCAACTCTTTCGCCCGGGAATATGCCTTTTGCTGAAAGTGTTGATGGTTCCACTGCCCCAGGGCGACAAAAAGAAAAATCATCAGCATAAGTGCGATAAAATTCTTAGTAATAAAATTCATTGCAGTGTGATTTCCTCAGAAGTCAGTAGCCAGTATCCAGTAGCCAGTAGAAATACCCGATTTATTGATCGGCACTTTGCACCTTGCACTCATCGGCAGACTGGAAGGAATGCCTTAATCAATTCGCTTGATAAGAGCAACAGCCAGACAGGCGATTCCTTCCTGTCTGCCGATGAACCCCATCCCTTCACCGCAAGTGGCTTTGATGTTCACACTTCCTGCAGGCATCCCGGCGGCCTCCAGGTTGACGATCATCTGCCCGATGTAGGGCGCGATCTTCGGCTGTTCGGCCAGGATGGTGATGTCGGCGTTCACCGGCTCGAACCCGTCCTTTTCGAGGATAACGAGAACTTTCTTTAAGAGCTCCAGGCTATCGGCCCCTTCAAAGGCCGGGTCCGTGTCGGGAAAGTGCTGGCCTATGTCGCCCAGGGCGGCAGCACCTAACAGAGCATCCATGAGGGCGTGGGCCAGGACGTCGGCGTCGGAGTGGCCCAGAAGCCCGGTGGGGTGATGGATCTCCGTTCCCCCGAGGATGAGCCTGCGGCCCTGGACAAGTCTGTGCGAGTCATAACCGATACCAACTCTGGGATTTGCGGCCATAACATCTCATCCTTTCTGAAAATTTGACTCGCACCCACGACGCGGGGAAGGGGGGACGCGGCGAGGGGGAGAAAGACCCTTCACCCCGTGTCTCCGTGTCACCGTGTCTCCGCGTCATGTCCGCCTGCCTGGATGATCATTCTCAGCAACTCAAGATCATCCAGAGTGGTGACTTTAAAATTCCTCTCGTCCCCTTCAACAAGGCGGACACTGTGGCCCATCTGCTCCAGGAGGGAGGCGTCGTCGGTCACATCCCAGCCCTCCTTCAGGGC
>JARGFV010000161.1 GCA_029210545.1 bacterium | reverse complement strand
TTGACCTTGTTCCCGTTCCGTTTTACCCTTTTTCATGAAGCGGCTCCTTTCGTGAGAGAAATGGTTTGGCTTGCACCTTCCATTCCTCCATTAAGAGGGCCGGTTCGTCAAATTTCAACTACAAATAGCACACCGCCTTCAACGATATTCAACAGGAGGTTCTTGCCAGGGGGATTGTCGCCCAGATCAGCGGAAGCACCTTGTGGCGTTGGTTGCACTCGGATGCCATTCGTCCCTGGTATTATCGAAGCTGGATCTTTCCCCGCGATCCGGCTTTTGCAGAAAAGGCCATACCGGTTCTGGACCTCTATGAGGGTCTTTGGGAAGGGAAGCCTCTGGGTAAGGGAGACTACGTCCTGTCGGCTGATGAGAAAATCAGTATCCAGGCCCGAAGCCGCAGGCATCCCACCCTTGTACCTAGCCCCGGGAAACCCGGAAAGGTCGAACATGAATATCGGCGCGAGGGTGCCTTGAACTATCTGGCCGCCTGGGATGTTCATCGTGGAAAAGTTTTCGGTCGCGCGGTAGCAAAGACCGGGATCAAGCCCTTCATGCGTTTGGTGGATCAAGTCATGAACCAGGAACCCTATCGGTCCGCGTCCAGGGTCTTTTGGATCGTTGACAATGGCTCTTCTCATCGGGGTCAGACCTCTATCAAAAGACTTCAAAAAGCATGGCCTCAAGCCGTAATGGTCCACCTGCCTGTTCACGCCAGTTGGTTAAATCAAATTGAAATATATTTTTCCATCGTTCAGCGAAAAGTACTCACACCCAACTATTTTGAATCGTTAGCTGATCTCGAAGACTGCCTGGTTAAATTTCAAGATTATTATGAGAAACTGGCTAAGCCGTTTAAATGGAAATTCACACGCCAAGATCTAGCCACTCTCATGAAAAAATTAGCTCAACATTGATAGAGTCGCAAAAAGTCCAATCCGGGACTTTTCGCTCCACGGAAAGGGAAAAGCGTCGTTTTCCCTTTCCTTACAAATCAATGACTTACAGTGTGAGTCATTGATTTGGGCGCCCCACGCGGGGTGCGTTGATGGACTTTTTGCGAGTCCATCAACATTCTACAACACAAAGAATAGCAGCTTAGCGAAATTAACCACGGAATACGTCACCGAAATTAAGAACTAGAGCACTTAGTCTTGTTAGGGAGCCGCTGCACCTGATATTTCCAACACGGAGGTTGAGAGAATTACTTGCTACCTTGTAACAATTGTTCCTAACAGACGGGAGATCGACCCGACATAGCCGGGCAATTCCCACAGAGAAGGGAGTGCAATGAGACAGCTAACAGTAACAATGACAGCTATCCTGGCTCTTTTGCTCGCTACGGCTCCAGGCTTTGCGGCCGTGGAGTTCGAACCCGGCATTGCCCTCGTGGACACCGCCGGGCTTAAAGCCATGATGGACGCCGGCGAGGAGATGCTCCTCATCAACACCCTGTCCCCCATCGAGATCAGGGACAAATCGATACCCGGGTCTGTGGGGATGCCTTACGAATTTATCAAGGACGGGAAGACAAATCTGCCCGCCGACAAAGGGGTGAAACTGGTCTTTTACTGCAAAGGACCCAAGTGAACCAAGTCCCCCCAGGCGGCCAGGCTGGCCGTCGAGCAGGGCTACACCAACGTATACCTTTATTCGGAAGGGTTATCGGGATGGGGCAAGGCGGGCTACAGCTTCGAGGTCAAGGAAGCCCTGCCCAGGATGCGCGTGAATCTGATCAAACCGGACGAACTGGAAAAAACCCTCGAGGCCGACCCGACATTCCTCATTATCGACATAAGGGATGACGATGTTTACAGCGCCATGAGGCTCCCCTATGAGAACGTCCTGCACCTCCCTCTGGCCTATCTCGAAGAGAAGCTGAGCGAGATCCCGGAAGGCAAGAAACTGATCATCGCCTGTCACTACGGCAAACAGTCGATCACAGCAGTTCCCTACCTGTCGAGTAAGGGGTACGATGTCCAGGGATGTCTGGATGGCGGGATCATGGGCTGGCAGAAAGCCGGAAAACCGGTCCGGAATTAGGGACGGTGCCAAGCTCCTTTCACTCATGGTGAGGAAAACATGTTCAACCTGAAACGCAAAGCGCGATTGACCCTTCGCCGTAAACTCATGCTGGGCTTCGGGATCAACATCCTGCTGGTCGCTGCCATGGTGGCTTCCAGCATCATGATCACCGGCGGGATGACGGAAAGCCTCGAAACGATCCGGGACGAGGCGTTCCCCCAGGCCCTTGCCAGCCTGGACATCGAAAGCTCCATCAACCTCATCGTCCTTGGCATCGAAGCATCCACCGAGTCGGGAACCCAGACCTTTATCGATGACGCCGAGGATGTCCAGGCTGGCCTCACCCGGCGTATCGAAGAGCTCAAAACCCTCATGGTTGACCGAACGAAAACCGTCCGCTCACTGGAGATATTAAGCAGCGAGGTGCAGGAACTTTTCAAGACCGGGGAGGATCTCTACCTGGCCTCCCTTTACATGGAGTACGACCGTATTGCCGCTCTTACCGAGCAGTTCAGCACCCGAAAAGTCAATCTCCTCGCCCAGGTTGCCACCCTCAAGGAGGATGGAGTCCTGAAGTTGGAGGTGGCCATCGGCGACATCAGCGCTCGTGGCTCGGGCACAACGCGTTTTGCTCTTATACTGGGCTCGGTGGCCATCGTGCTGGGTGTCGCCGTCGTGATTATCCTCAGTTTTTCCATTATGAAGCCGATCAACAGCCTGGTGGAGCTCATGAGGCAGGCCGAGAACGGGGACTTTACGGTGCGCTACGCCAACGCAGACCTTCTCAAATGCTGGGAGGAACTGGATTGCGGAAAACCGGATTGCCCCGCCTACGGGTCGGTGGACCTGCGGTGCTGGCAGATCACCGGTACCCATTGCGATCACGGGTCCGACGGATCGGATAGTGACGCCAAAGGGTGCGAAACGTGTCCTGTTTACAGCAAGGCATCCGGGGACGAATTTTCCGCCATCGGTGAGGCGTTCAACAACATGATGGCCGGCTTCGTGAACCTCCTCAATCTTGTGCGGCAGGCCGCTTCAGAGGTCAAGGGTGCCTCGAAAAGCCTCCTCGAGCTTTCCGAAGATCTGCGGGTCGGTTCGGACCAGCAAGCCAATTCCGTGGATGAGGTCACCGCCTCGGTGGAGCAGATGAACTCCACCATTCGCAACGTGGCCGAGAACGTGGAAAGCTACTACGCGACTACAGAGGAGAGCAACACCTCCATCCTGGAAATGACGGCCTCCATCGAGGAGGTGGCCGACAGCGCTGAGCAGCTTACCGGGATCGTGGAAAGGACCGGCGGTCTTCTGGACGAACTCACTGCATCGATCAGGCAGGTGGCTCAACATTCCGGAAGCCTTTCCATCCAGGTGGAGCGGTCCTCCACAGCCCTCATGGAGATCGACTCCTCCATCAAGGAAGTGGCTGAAGGGGCCAAGGGCTCCAGCCAGCTCGCCTCCCTGGTGACCGACCGGCTCATGAAGGAAGGTACCCCGGCAGTCAAGCGCACATCCGACTCCATCATTGAAGTCAGGGCGATCGTGACCGACGCTGCCGAAGTCATCCGTGAACTGGGCGAGCGTTCCAGAGACATCGGACGCATTCTCCAGGTCATCGACGAGGTCTCCGACCAGACACGGCTCCTGGCCCTCAACGCCGCTATCCTGGCCGCACAGTCAGGCGCCCAGGGCAGGGCCTTTTCCGTGGTGGCCGAGGAGATCCGGGCCCTTTCGGACCGGACCAGTTCCTCCACCCAGGAGATCACACAGATCCTCGGCAGCATACCCGTCCAGGTAGAAGAGGTGACCCAGGCCATCCGGAAGGGTACCGAGAAGGTTGACGAGGGTGTGACTCTCATCGGCGAGGTCCAGGAGGTGATCGAAGTGGTTGCCGAAGCTGCAGGAAAGTCGGCCGAAGCTTCCAACATGATCATGACCGCCACCGGTGAACAGGCGGACGGGATACGGCAGGCTGCCGAACTGGAACAGAGTATCGCCCTGATGTCCAAAGAGATCGCGGAAGCCACCAGCTACCAGGCCCAAAGCTGCGAACAGATCATGGCGTCGGCCGAACAGATGAAAGCCTACGCCGGGCAGGTCAAGCGGGCTACGGAAGAGCAGGCAACGGGGACCAGGCTTATCGGCCACTCCAGCAGCGAGTCGATGAAGATGGCCAAGAGCATCACAGATGCCACCAAGGAAGAGGCCCGCGGCAGTGAACTCATCGTCAAATCTATCGAAAAGGTAAGCTCCGCTACCATCCGCAACATGGAAGTTTTCGCACAACTCGGAGAGGTTGTGGCCTCCCTGGCCGAACACAGCCACCTGCTCCAGGAGGAGATGGACAGGTTCAAGGTGAACGGGAGAGGCTGAATTACCAGCCACCGGCCAGTAATCAGTAGCCAGTAGCCAGTAGCCAGTAGCCAGAAAAAACTGAACACAGAAAAGCCGGCGTTGCCGGCTTTTCTTTTTTCCAGGTTCAAGTACAGATTACCGATTACAGAATACGGAGTAATTCTATCTATTCCCCCTCGACCCCTGGTGATAGACGACATCGTAGGTGAACCTCTTCCTGCCGTGGGCAGGCAACTCCAGCTCGTACTGAACAGTGTCGGCGTCAACTTTCTCATAGCGGCCCGAATCGCCGCTGTTTTCCAGTTCCCAGG
>JARGFV010000160.1 GCA_029210545.1 bacterium | reverse complement strand
CTAAACGAGTGTGTCCACCATCCTCCTGGCCGTACCGTCACGCCAATCCATGAGGTTTGAACTGCCCTTACGAACCTCGTCCAGGGTTTCCAGGAACCTTGCCAGCCGGTCCACCCCGAGCATATCCTCCAGGATACGGTCGAGGCCGTGGCCGATAAGGTATTCCGCATACCATTCGTACCAGCTTTCGTCCCTCTTCCCGTGCAGGACAGCGACCTCGTAAGCATTGTGGGCGTGATCCGCCATCTGGAGCAGGTGTGCTACCTGTCGGACCTTGTCCTCCCTCGCCATCCCGGAACCCCCTTTCCTCCTTCAGACCGGCTGCCCTTTTTTCAGGTTACCTTGAAATTATAGCACCGTCCGGGGAGAATGCTGGCGGCTTCGTGCGTGCGTGGAGCGTTGATGCGTGTGAGTGAATGATCTTTGGTTCATCGCGAGAATGAGTACCTGAAGAGCTGACTCACCATCCGCCTTCGCCAAGGCTACGGCGGGACAAGCAGCGCGGCCCCCTTGCAGGCCGCTCCAGCAGCCTTCGCAGGGGGGTGACCTGTCCGGGATGATGGTGTAAGGATAAGGCCATGGACCCGGTGACGATGACTGGAGAATATGAATCGCCAGCGAGAGAAACAGGCTGGTTGGCCCGCCGCTGGCCCAGCCTCGTGTTTCACTGGAAGATGCTGGGCATCTATTGGCGGGCGAACCGCCTGGCTGTTTCGGGGCTGTACGATGGGGATCAATGGTCCCTGAGCAGTCTCGAGGTATTCAGGAACCTAGAATCGGTGGGCGTGCGGTTCAGGATCGAGAATATGGATGTGCTCAGGCGGGTGAACGGGCCATGCGTTTTCGTGGCCAACCACATGAGCACTCTGGAAACCATGGTCCTTCCCTGCCTCATCCAACCCCTCATGGACACCACCTTCATCGCCAAGGAAAGCCTTGTAAGGTTCCCCGTTTTCGGGCCGGTCCTCCGGACCCGCCAGCCCATAACGGTGGGCCGCCAGGACCCAAGAGATGACCTTCGGACGGTCCTGGAGGGCGGGAAGGACAGGCTTGACGGAGGACGGTCCATCATCGTTTTCCCCCAGACAACGAGACGCCGGATATTCGATCCTGACCAGTTCAACACAATCGGGGCCAAGTTGGCCTCCCGTGCCTCTGTGCCGGTTGTCCCCATCGCCCTGAAGACAGATGCGTGGGGCGTAGGCAGCCTGATCAAGGACTTCGGTCCCATCGATCCTGACCGGTCGGTCAGGATCGCTTTCGGAGATCCTTTGACGGTGCGGGGCAACGGCAGGGAGGAGCATCAGCAGGTGATCCGCTTTATCCAGGGGAAGCTGGAGGAATGGGAAAGAAGTGAACAGTAAACGGATTACGGTGAACAGTAACCCGCAATTCGCAGATGCGGCGGTTTGTCGTGCCTGGAAACTGTAAACCGTATGCCGTGAACAGTAAACTTCGCCGTCAGTCGTATACGATCTCCCATCTCCGCCCGAACGGCTCTTCAAACGGGGTATATTTCAGATACCGGGTCGGGCCGTGCCCGGGCCCTGCACTCCCGGCGGGCTCCCATATCCGAAGGATGACCGCGGGGACCTGGTCTCCTGAACTGCCCTCGAACCAGCTCTCCTTTTCCTCGATCACCTTCCATACCTTCCCGGTGGACCTTTCCAGGACCCTCTCCCCGACCCGAGGCAGGCCGAGTTTTTCCCGGAGTTCCTTGAAACTGTAGGTTGATCGGCTGCTTTCAGACAGGATCCGCTCGCCAAGGACTTTGATCCCGATAGCCCCGGCGGGGGCCGTGAGAAGGATGGACAGCACCGCAACGGCCAGGATCACCTCACCGCCCGGGAGCCCGGCGGCCAGGGGAACAGCTCCAATAGCCGCCTGGACGGTTGCCTTGGGGAAATAGGCGACCACGGAGAAGAGCTTTTCACGGGCGTCCAGTCCGCTTCCGGTAAGGGCTAGCCAGGTCCCGATACTCCGGGCAGCGAGTCCGGCCCCGATGACAAGGGCTCCTCCGATCCCGGCCTCCCAGGCGACCCCGATATTCACCTGGGCTCCAACAAGCACGAACAGGAGGAGTTCGGCGAAAACCCACAGACGCTTGAGCTTGGAGGAGATGATGTGGGCAATGGCCTCCTGCTTCTCGAGGAGCATGAAACCGATGGCCATGACGCCTAGGAGGGCCGAGATGGGCACCGTTCCGTGGAGGATATCCTCGATCCAGGTGAGGACGATAGCCGTTCCCATGAGGATGATGGTCCGGCGGGGAGGTTTGAAGTCGTGTCGGGAAAAGAGACGGAAAAGCAGGTAGCCTACAGCCAGGCCGGCAAGGATACCGAGGATGATGGAGATCGGGATGGCTGAAAGCTCGACAGCCCAGTTCACGGGGCCTGGGCCGTGCATGCCGAGAAGGACCGTGAAGATCACGATGACGAAAACGTCGTCAATCGCGGAGGCGCCCAGGATGAGGGTGGGGATCCCCTTGTCGGCTCCCTTCCCCCTTTCCATGAAATCGATCATAAGGGGGACGACGACGGCGGGGGAAACGGCGCCGAGAATGCTTCCCAGGATCGCAGCCTCCAGCCACGAAAGGCCCAGCAGGGGGGGCGCCAGCAGTGTTATCGCCGCGATCTCGAAAATGGCGGGGAGGGTGCTCATGGACAAGGCGTAGGGTCCCACCCGGTGGAGGGTGTCCCGCCGGAGCTCCAGCCCAGCTCTCAGGAGAATGACGATAAGGGCGATCCGCCTGAAATCCGCAGAGACCGCCATCATGTCGGGTGAAAGCATGTCGAGAACATGGGGACCGGCCAGGAGGCCCACGAGCAGCATCCCCACAAGTCCAGGCAGCCGCATCCTGCGGAAGAGTGAGTCGGCGAGAAGCCCGAGAAGAACGATAAAGGCAAGGCTGATGGCCATGAAATATCAGGTGAAAAGTGAAGTGTGAAAGGTGAAAGGTAAAGGTCGTAAAGACGATCACTCGATTCACGTTTCACATTTCACGGTTCACTATCTCCTTTCCGCAAAAAAATACTCCCGCCCTTCAGGGACAGGAGTCATTGGCTCACCAGGAGCAGGAAAGTGAGCGATTCAGGTGAACTCCACCACCGGATATTTGTGAGGGAACTTCTACCACAGGCCGGTCTGCCAGTCAACGAAAGGAGAATGTAAGCATTGATATCAATAAGATAGCAACATTGCTGAATCCCTTCACCTAATTTAAAGGCGGTCTCAGGCAAGGTTACGCAGGGTAAAGCGAAGGACCTGGGGGAAGGCGCGGTTCCTGTGAAAGCGGTAAGAGCGATTTCACGCACGCAGAGGAAAAGAGCAACCTCTTGGATCCTGGATGGTTTCTGGAATCTGGAGCCTGGAATTTGGAATCGGAAGATATCTACAGTTCCATGGGGTTGTTCTTTTGGATGATCTCCAGGAAAGAGGAGACAAGAACCGGGTCGAACTGGCTTCCCGCAAGGTTATCGATCTCCGCGAGGACATCGTCCATTTCCATGGCTCGCCGGTAAGTCCGGTCTGTGACCATGGCATCGAAAGCGTCGGCAAGTGCGATGATCCGTGCGCCGAGGGGGATCTGCTCCGCTGACAGGCCGTGGGGATAGCCGGCGCCGTCCCATCGTTCATGATGATGGAGAATGGACAGGAGGCTCCCCTCGGGAAGGATGGGCCTGAGGATGTATGTGCCGACCTCCGGATGGGTTTTCATGATGTCGAACTCGGAATTGGTCAGCTTGTCGGGCTTGTTCAGGATGGCATCTGATATGCCAAGCTTACCTGTGTCGTGGAGCTGGGAGGCCAGGATAATGTCGGACATCAGGTCCGATTCGATGCCAAGCTTTCGCAGCAGCAGGTCTGTGAGCCTGGTCACCCTCAGGGAGTGGCCCTTGGTGTATCGGTCCCTTGCCTCGATGGCGTGGATAAGCGATCGAACCGAGTCGAGGAAGTTGTTTTCCAGCCGCTTTTCCTGCTCAAGTACCTTCTCAACGAGTTGGAACTGCTGGATCTTCTCCCTCCTGCGGGTTTCCAGTTTCATATAGGAAAGGGTGATCCTGGTTTCCAGGTCCTGCAGGTCCATCGGCTTCAGGATGTAATCGGCTGCCCCCAGCCTCATGGCTTCGATGCTGTGGGCCACGTCGTGGGACGAGGTCATGATCATGACGGCCTGGTCGGGGAGCCTGAGGCGAAGGCGCCTGAGCATCTCGATCCCGTCCATGCGAGGCATCACGATGTCGGTGAGGATGAGGTCGTAACTGGAATCGGAAAGGAGTTCCAGGGCTTCGAAACCGTCCTTCGCCTGGGTGACCCTGACCCCCCTGGAACGAAGATGGTCAGCTACCATGGAGCGTACGAGCGCATCGTCTTCGACAATGAGGATGGAAAGCTCCGAAGTGCCGGGCTGTGTCAGCGGCATGGATCGACCCCTGCTGTAAGGTTCACCCGATGGATGATAACAGGGGACACAACCGAAGGGGAAGGGCAATCTGAAGTCTGAAATCGATAGTTTCCTACATTCCCATCGCAGCAGCCTGGCTGACCACTGAGATAAAGGCGGGTACCAGGTCGGGATCGAACTGGGTCCCGGCGCAGCGTTCAATCTCTGAAAGGGCCTGTTGGGGTCTCATCGAGTGCCTGTAGGTGCGGTCTGAGATCATGGCGTCATAGGAATCGGCGATGTTGATCAGTCTCGCGGCGAGGGGGATCCCCTCTCCAGAGAGGTTGAGAGGGTAGCCGGTGCCGT